>JAOAAG010000229.1 GCA_026418995.1 Anaerolineae bacterium | reverse complement strand
TCTCGTGGGCTCGGAGATGTGTATAAGAGACAGACGTTGTTCCACACTGTGGGGCTGCCACCGCTCAGATAGAGCGCAGCGCCCTCGAAGGCCCTGTTGCCGTAGAGGGTATTGCGTTCCAGCGCGGGGCTGCCCTCGCCGGCATAATAGATGCCGCCGCCCTGGCCGGCGAGGCTAGCAGCGGTATTGTTGTAGATAAAGTTGTCTCGCACCGTCGGTTGGGCCTCGGGGGCGATGTACAGCCCCGCGCCCGGGCCGTCCACACGCCCATTGCGCAGATGGAAGCCCTCCAGTGTCGGGGAGATGGGTCCGCTGATGCTGACCACGCGCCCCCGTCCCCGGGCGTCCAGCACCGTGGGATGGGCGACCGGGTCGCGCTCGTTCCAGTCACCGACCATATAGCCGCCGAAAAGCGCCACCTGTTTGGAGATGCTGACCACCTCTCCCGTGCCCACAGCGCCGTAATAGATGCCCTCGGCCACCAGGATGGTGTCGCCAGGGAGAGCCTGGTTCACGGCATGTTGGGGCGTCGCGCACGGACCGTACTCCGGCCGTGTGCAGTTATTGTATAGGTCGCTTCCATAGGGTGCGACGTAGCGGGTGCCGGTGATAGCCCTGACGGTGGTGTAGTCCACTATGACTGCCTGCCCCTCGGGGAAAGCAGCGATCACCTCCGTCTCCTCCACCTCGCCAGAGGCGGCGTGGTCCGGTACCCGCACCTGCACGACGACCGTGATGCTTTCCCCTGGGCCCAGCACCGCTACGCCCGTGGGCGGCTCGGTAATCTCGGCGTGGCCGAAGCGGTTATGGGTCGCCAGGTCGAAGGTAGTGGTGTAGTTGCCGGTATTGATCAGCGTATGGGTGTAGACGACCGTCTCGCCCGGCCGGGCGAAGGTGGCGTACGCGGGCTGAAGCGCTGCCCCGGGCAAGAAGGGCACTGTCATACTGTTAACGGCCGTGGCCTTGATGGGCGGGTAGTAATTCGCGGAGTAGGCCGTGACGAGCATCAAGGCCCGTGTGCCGCTAATCAGGCCGGTCGGTACGTGTGCCATCGCCACAACAGGCACCTGCCCTCCCGGAGGGAGCGTGTAGACGACTGTCGGTGCTACAGAGCCGCTCCAACCCGCCATACCGCTGTAGACAAAGGTGTAACTGAGAATGTAGGTATCGGTGTAGAGACCGTCGTTTTCGAGCGTATGGTTGTACATCACCGAAGTGCCGGGAATCACCAGACCCCCGTGGTCCGGGTGAAGCCTGACATGGGGACGGCGTACGGTGGTGATGAGCAATGCGGTCTCTTCCGAGTAGCACTCTTCGAGCGTCGCAACTTTGATCTGCGTGAGGTCCATAGTGTTGATCTCATTAAGGGGGACGTCCATCCTCACATAGACGGTTCTCACCTGTCCCCGGCTCATGGTCAGGTATTCCGGTACAACAATCTTATTCCAGCCCTGCGTGCTTCGGTCAACCCAGACACGTACCGTGTTAAACACCACGTTCCCGGTGTAGGTGACGTTCAATACATAGGTGATCACCTCTTCGGTGGTAATGGTACGGCTCTGGTCCGGGCCAATCAAGGCATAGGCCTCCCAGTTGATGTTGCTGACAAAGATGATCCGCTGGCTCACTGACCCATCAGTGCGGGAGCGGACTGTCACGGTGACCACATCTATATAGGGCTCGGTTCTGGAGAAGTCCATCATGACTTCTACCAAGTAGGTGACAGAACCGCCAGGGGGCAGGGTCACGAAGGTTGAGGCTGAGGCCTCCAGCGGGGCCGTGATTCTCCTCTCCGCCTCGCTGATAGGCGCGCGCTCCTGCAATCCCTCTTCCAGCGTTCTCGGCAGTCCATCCTCGGGCGAGGGGCAGATGTCGCTTCTCTCCCCGCTGGCCGGTTTCTGCGCTGCCCTGGCGATGGCCCCCCAGATAGATATGCTCATCGAGATGCCCTCCGAGCTCCAGGCCGTGATATCGAAGGTATCTGTGTAGTTGCCGCCGTTGGCCACCGTGACCAGGTAGGGCACACTGCGCCTGTAACCTGCTGGCACGCACCACCCATTGGGTGGATAAGAATCGGAAATCTCAGGTTTGACCAGTTGTCCCACCGTGGTAGTATTTACTACCCAGGCCGTCACACCGGGGTCCCATCCCGATGTCGCCTGGAGCACTGCGGTATCCACTGTGCCGCTGAGCACATCGTCAGGGATGGTCACGGTCATAGAGACAATCCGGCTGAGGCCAGAGGAAACGACCTGAGTCATGGGTTTCCTTACTTCCCATCCGTGGCTGCTGAGGGCATCGAACTTGTAGGCGTCAACGTAGTTGCCGGTGTTGGTCAGAATATGGAAGTAGTAAATCGTCTCCCCGGGCTTGCCCCGCCCCGCGCGATTGGGCGCCAGTTGCACACCAGGGATGATGTTGACCAGCAGCGTATCCGTGACCTCGCTGGAGACAGAGGGATCGGATTGTGACACGGCGGCGATATGCTCCACATTGATGCCGAAGGTATTGGTGGGCAGCGGTGGCACGCGCATGGTGACGGAGACAGGTATCTCCTGGCCCATCGCCAGTGTCGCTCGCGCAGGCGACCACCAGACCGGCAGGTTACCATAGGGGGGCTTCCTGGTGATGGTAAAGGATGCCGTGTAGTTGCCGGTGTTGATGAGGCGGTGCGGGAAGTTCACCAGTACCGCGTCGCGAGGGTTAGAGGTGATCCTGATGAGCCGGCTGGGGGTGAGGACGACAGTGTGTGAAAAGCCGATGATCGTCTTCTCCAGCGCCGTATCGAAGACGGCGGGGTTGTAGAGCGAGGTGGCGGTGATCATAGCGGTGTGAACTGTGCCGCTCAGCACTCGGGCGGGAACGCTGGTTGTGACGACGATTGCTGTGCTCATCCCCGCCTCGAGGGTGACCATCCGCGTCGGGGTGATCACCCACCCCAGGCTGGAGCGGGCGGTTATCCTGAAGATGTCACGACGGACGCCGGTGTTGGTTACCTGATGGGAGTAAGTGATCACCCACGAGGGGTAGGCCAGCCCGGCGCGGTCCGGCTCCAGTCGCACCCATGGCTCCAAAAACTCGTCGGCGCCGATGTCGGGAGCGCTTCCCATCGGCCGTTGCTCGCGATCGTCGAAGTCCTCGCGGAGCGAGGTGGCGACGCCGACATTGATGCAGGGGGAACTGGAACGCAGATGGAAGTCCGCCGACGCCGCGCTGACGAAGCGCGGATCGGTTGAGAGGGAGTGGGCGCCAGCGACGACGCCGCTGTAGTCGCCGCCGGTGTTGTTCCACACATTGTTGTAGTCAAGCACCGGCATGCCGCCGGTGGCGTAAATCCCTCCGCCGCCTCTGGTCGCGCTGTTGAGGGTCACTATGGTGTTGTAGATCTCAGGCGAGGCGGAGGCCAGGTAAATGCCTCCACCATAGCTGGCCGTGTTGCCGTAGAACGTGTCGTGCCAGAGGTAACCGCCGCCGCCCGCCAGGTAGAGCCCCCCTCCATATTCGGTGGCCGTGTTGCTGTAAATCACGTTATTCCACAGGTTGGGACGGGCGTAGTTCCCTGCGATACCGCCACCCCTGGTGGCCCGATTGGCGGTGATGCGATTGCGCTGAATGGTCGGGCGCCCGACGTCAATGTAGATGCCGCCGCCAAAGCCATCGGTCGCTCCTCCCCGGATGGTGAAGCCCTCCACGGTGGGGTTGCCTATGATGTACAACACACGCCCTCTCCCCTGTGCGTCTATCGTGGTCACATGGGTGCGTGGCAGGTATTCCCATTCGCCAGTGCCGCTGTGTCCACCACGCAGGGTGACGTTTTTGTTGAGCAGGATGTCGTACTCGTAGTAGGTGCCGGCGGCCACTTTGATGACGTCTCTGGAAGTGGCCTGGCTCACCGCATAGGCAATGGTGCGGCAGGGAGAGGCCAGGAGGCGGCAGTTGTTGAAATTGTCGTCACCGGTGGTTGATACGTACCGGTCCCCTGGCATGTGATTGACGGTCGTCCTATCCACCACTGTGCCGGAGGCGCCGCTGCCGGGGCTGTAGGCGGTAATAGTGGTTTCCTCGACAATGCCGCCGGGTGCACGGCCAGGAATGCTGATAGCCACCCATACATTGGCCCGCGCGCGTGGTCCCAGCGCGATGCGTGTCGGCGTAATCACGGCCCATTGGCGCGTGCTGGAGACGCTCAAGTCAAAGGTATCGGAGGCGTTGCCGGTATTGGAGATAGTGTGGACATACGTGATGATGGTGCCGGGGTTGGCCCGCTCGTCGTAGGCAGGGGTGAGGCGCACACCGGGCTTCCACTCGATGAAGGTGGCGTTGTGGACCGTGCTGCGAAGACGCGTGTTCAGTGTCGAGGTGGCGGTAAGCACGGCCAGCGCATGGGTGCCGCTGATGCCATCTGCTGGCACAGAGATGGTAACCGGCACGGCCGTTCCACTGCCCGGCGCCAGGCTGAGGGCAGTGGGATAGGCCACATTCCAGATTGCACTGCCGGTGGAAGTGATTTTGCCGGAGATATAGAAGGTATCGGGCAGAGTGCCGGTGTTGGTCAGGTAATGAATGAACACTACCCGCTCACCAGGCACGCCGTTGTGGTTTTCCAGGTGTGCCGGCGCAAAGACCAGGTCCGGGTAGGGTGACCGCTCGTCGGCGCCGATATCGGGGGCGCGGCCCAGAGGGCGGGCGTCTCCCTCGAAGTCCCATCCGCTCACGGCCTGTCCGGCGTGCAGACAGGGGGAGTCCACGCGCAGGCGATAGATGCCCTCCAGGCGCGGGTCTTCCGACAGGCTATGTGGCCCCGGGAAGGCACTCCCCCCGTAATTGCTCACACTATTGTGCCACACGAGATTGTAGTCCAGCGTTGGGGTGGCCGCGCCGGTGACCGCGTAGATTCCCCTTATGGCATTGCTCACGACGATGGTGTTGATGATTACTGGCCGTCCGGCGGCGAAGTAAAGCCCGCCGCCCTGGGCCCCGGCGTTGTACAGCACCGTGTTGTTGTACAGGCGCGGATTCCCACCCACCGAGGCCAGACCGCCGCCGTTGCCGGTCGCGCTGTTGTTATAGAGCACCACGTTCCTGATGGTCGGGCTGAGGGGTGCGGCGATGTAGATGCCGCCGCCGTCGCCGTTCACGTTGCCCCCGCGGATGATGAACTCCCCTACGGTGATGGTGCTGGTCTGTGGGCCGGTGATGTAGAGCACCCGCCCCCCGCCCGCAGGCGCCAGCAGATAGGTGGGCGAGATGGGAGAGGCCCACCGGGTGATCGCGTAGCCGCCCAGCAGCGTGAGCGGACCGGTCAGCACCACCGATTCGCGGCATACCCCGGCCACGCGCCCCTCCGGCAGCGGCAGCCCTGAGCTTACCGCCGCCCCGACCGCCTCCTGCACGGTGGTGTACACC
>JAOAAG010000195.1 GCA_026418995.1 Anaerolineae bacterium | reverse complement strand
TCATAAGGGGCGGCGATAAAGGTGTTGACCAGCCCCAGGTAACGCAGCGAAGCGCTCAGGTTCTCGGCTCCTTGATAACCATCACCGTTGCCCAGGACTTTACCAAGCAGCAGGTTGGCCGCGGCGTTGCTGTCGGTGGCTCCTATGGTCTGGCTGATCCACGCGCTCACTTCAGGGGTAAGCGGCATCTCCAGCACCCGGTACACATCCGCGATGATGGCGATCTTCAGCACGCTCATCCCGCTGTAGGCGATGTCGGCGTTGATTCCCAGCTCGTCCCCATTCTGCAGGTCTTTGACGAAAATTCCTGCCACCAGACCGGGATGTTTCTCCAGGATGACTTTCAGCATCAGCTCCAGGGCGTCGAGACTGTGGGGCGGAGGCGGCTCCGTATGCACGGCCAGTGCGACTCGTCGCTCAGCAGCGGAAAGGAGTGCGGCCGCGAGCCTGGCACGGGAAATCTCGCGGTCCAACCTGGTGCCCGGCCCGGCGGCGCGAAACGTAAGGCTCGTCGGCAGCGGCACCAAGGGTCGGGGTGGACGATCGTACTGGGTAGCGACACGGGCCAGGAAGTCATCCAGCCGCTGAGCCGAGTAGCTCGCCGCTACCGGAACGACGATCTTCTCCTCCGGTCGGCGCAGCACATAGGCGATGAAGCCGCTTAGTCCTGCGCGCTCCTTCAGAATTTGCTCTAAATTGGCCGCCGTCTGCTCCACATCGTAATGGAAGGCAACGCTTTCCGGAGGCAGGATGAAGCGCTGGTCCAGATATGTCACCTCCACAGGCGTCGCAAATGCCAGCTCCAGCGCGTTCAGTGCCTGCTCACGGGTCATTCCCTCTACTGGGAGGCCCGCCATGCTCATTCCCGCAGGCAGAGTACGGCGTGCCACCCGGAATCCTGCGTACTGCCAGGCAAGAAATAGAGCGGCCGCGGAACCAGCGATAATCAGCCAGATGAGACAGCTCCGCCAACGTCGCAAGGGTGCCTCCTTGGGGCCCCAAGGTGACGGTCACTTCCAAAGTGACTGTCACCCGGCTGTCACCTGATAAAAACCACCTGTTTGAATCCCAGCGTCAGGATCAGTTGCCGCAGGTAAGCCTCGGCATTGCGTTGCGCCATCTCCAGAATGCCGTCCTCCAGGGCAGCGTTCAGAATCTCCTGCTCTGCTGCCCGGCGTGCCTCTGTTTCTAGCGCCGGATTCATACCGACGATACCGGTCTCACGGTCGTAGATATAGGACTGCTGGTTATCGAGCGCAACGACGAGCACTTCAGCAGGCGGCAACTTCACGGTGACCGTTCCATCCACGCTCACCGTAATGTCCTCCTCCTGCAGTTTGCTCAGGTCAACCCCGGCGATCACCTGGCCGTGGGCCACCAGGATCAGTCTGTCCCCAAACAGAAAGCTGAAAGCACCTTGCCCCGACTCGGCAGTAATGATTTTCTCAACCGTGTAAGAGGCGGTCTCCAGGCGGCTCAACGCGTTCACCTGGCGCACAATCGTGATCGGCTCGATGACCACCGTCGGAGTGGGATTGACCAGCTCCTTGATTTCCTGAATCGCTTCCCCCGGCCCTTTGAGTGATTCCATGAACTGCCTGAGCCTGTTCACGGCGGTTACGCCGCCAATGAGCAGCGCGCCCAGGGCTATCAGTATCAGGGCCAATAGTACGGTGTTCAGTATGCTCAGGCTACTCCTCTGTTCCATCTCCTTTGCCCTCCACTAACCATTGTACCACAGCCAGTGCCAGGAAGAAAGCAAAAGCCAGGTCCATTACGAAGTACGAGGCATCCACCAGGCCATGGGCCAGGAAGTTCACCATCGAGCCCATGACCCCGATGGCAAGAGCACGCCCCTCTCTATACCCCAGGTGGCGCAATGGGAGCGCCAGGCGCCAAAACGCTGTCTGGAGCAGGAACGCCACCGCCAGCCCCCACAGGCCCAGTCGACAGCCGTAATCAAGCAGCACATTGTGCGGATGGGAGAGGTCTGGCTCCTGCCAGGCAGCCGGAAGGATATAGCGGCTGCGGTAGTGGTAGAGGAAATTGTCCGGCCCCACGCCAAGCCACGGGTGCTCACGCAGCATTGTCCAGGACGAACGCCACAGGCTGAGGCGGAAGAAGGTGGTGCCACCACCGGTATCGAACAGGGAGAGGAAGCGCGGCACCCGCAGCAGGAACATCAGGGCTACGGCCATGGTCATCATCGCCAGGGCCACTAGAGACCACCTGCGCCACTTCCCCCCTCCCAGGATAAATAACACCAACAGTGAAAACGGCAGCCCCAGGATGAGCGCTCCTTTGGAGAAGGTAAGCAACATTGCGAAGCCCATTGGAACGAGGGACAGGCCATATGCCAGGCGTCGGCCGCGCGACGCACCGAATGCGGCCACAGCCGCGGCTACCGGCAAGGCCCGCCCCAGATATAGCGCGACATTGTTGGGCGAGCCGTAGACTGAACGTAGACGACGCAGCCCCTCCTCGGCCGTGATAAGATTGATGCCGGCGAGGTACTGCACCAGACCGATCAGCGCAACTGTCACCGCTCCGCCAATAAAGAAATCCATCACCCGCCTCATTTCCCCATCTTTCAGCCGCGCTGTGCGCAGCATCAGGTAGAACAGCGCCGGTTCCAGTATCACGACACGTAATTCGCGCAGAGCGACACGGCTATGCTCGGCGGTCAGTGCAGAAGTCACAGCAATCAGCACGAAAAGTGCCACGGCTGCGTCCAACCGGAAACCCGGTGCAGTTAAGAGCCGCTTTTTGTCTCTCACGGCCCAGGATAGAAGACAGCACAGGGTAAGCAGCTCCGCCATAGCGAAAGCCTTGCCGAACAAGGGGCGCGGGTGGAGGTAAAACGGCGCAGTGGCTGCAACGAGCGCCAGCCCCCAGTCGAGGCGGAGGAGTATGAGCGCAGCCAGCGCCAGCCCACACACCAGTGTGAGCGGCAACCAGGGGGAAAAGTAGAATCCACCTGCGGCAAGCAGGATGAGTATGCCCACCACACAGTCCGCTTTTTCACGGCAGAGGCGAGGAGCGCGTGGGTCAGAAAATAGATATCTCAGCGCTCTCTGGGCCCCTGTGTTGAACGCTGCCCCCGTTCCACGCGTGAGCAGGCCGCGCAGGCGGGAGCGGATACAGCCGTCCTGTATCTGGCAGGTCGGAAAGCCCGCCTGACCCGTGGATCTGTCTGTTATACACATCTGACGCTGCC
>JAOAAG010000072.1 GCA_026418995.1 Anaerolineae bacterium | reverse complement strand
CTGGTGGTCAGCTTAAAGCATACGATGGTCCATGATTGGGACTGGTGGGCCTACCAGTTCCGTGTCGTCTATCGCCAGGGTATTGAGGGTATTGAGTTTCTGGACGACCGATTGGTTTCCTTTGTGATGCACGTGCTGGGGCTGAAGCCGGGCGAGCGGCTGCTGGACCTGGCCTGCGGCTCTGGCGTCCATGCGCTCCGCTTTGCCCGTCGGGGTATAGAGGTAGTGGGGCTGGACATCGCCCCGAGCCTGGTGCGGTATGCTAATGAGCAGGCCGCGCGAGAGGGATTGCACAATGTGACCTTTATCGAAGGCGATATGCGCGCCCTCCCTTACCACGAGGACTTCGACGCACTGGTCGTCCTTAACAATAGCTTCGGCTTTTTCGACGATGAGACTAACCTGCGGGTGCTCGAGGGTATCAGACGGGCCCTTAAGCCCGGGGGAAGGGTACTGCTTCACCTACCAGACCTGAGCTCTCTGGCGGAAGAACAGAAAAAGTACCGTCGCCACTGGCAGGAGCGCCCAGAGGGGATATACTGGACAGAATCGTGGTTTGACCCCTTAACCTGCACCTGCTGCAGCACGTTCCGCTTCACCGACCACGATG
Organism: Anaerolineae bacterium; assembly: GCA_026418995.1. Lineage (GTDB taxonomy): Bacteria > Chloroflexota > Anaerolineae > B4-G1 > B4-G1 > JAOAAG01. The sequence goes on along the minus strand of JAOAAG010000072.1, from coordinate 1,405 downwards.
GAGTCACGCATCTGTGGGACGATCAGGAGCGGGTGCGTGTCTACACCCTGCCCGAGCTGCGCCGCATGTTTGAGCTGGCGGGGTTAGAGATCCGCAACGTTTACGGGGAAACCAGCCTCCCGCCGCTGCCCTACGGCCGGGACTGCCACCGCGAGATGATTGTGGTGGGGACGCGGGCGGTGTAATATCAACCGCGACGCGCACACCCCAGAAGCAAGGGGCAGGACGCCCGTCTCCTGCCCCTTGCTCCCTGCTCTCTGCAGCCACTACTTGATTTCGACGACGGCGCCGGCCTCTTCCAGCTTGGCCTTGGCATCCGCTGCCGCTTCCTTGGTCACGCCCTCCAGCACGGTGCTGGGCGCTCCGTCCACCAGGTCCTTTGCCTCCTTCAGACCGAGTGAAGTGAGCTGACGCACCACCTTGATGACCTCGATCTTCTTCGGGCCGACCTCCTTCAGGATGACGTTAAACTCGGTCTGCTCTTCTTCTGGTTCGGCGGCAGCGGCGGCTGCGGCTGGGGCCATCGCTACCGCGACGGGCGCGGCCGCGCTCACGCCCAGCTTTTCCTCCAGCATCTTGACCAGCGTGGATGCCTCGAGCAAAGTCAGCTTACTGATTTCCTCTACGAGCTTCTCCAATTCTGCCATTTGTATTTCCTCCTGAAGTAATCTCAGGCAGGCTCAGCAGCCTGCGCTGTCTGTGCACCTTGTAACTTGTCCACGTATGCCTGCAACACATTGAGCACTTGTCTGATGCCACCAGCGATGACCCCGACTACCTGGCTGGCCGGAGCGTTGATCGTGCCCAGCACCTGGGCCAGCAATACCTCCTTGGAGGGCAGAGTGGCGATCTCCTCCACCTGTTTTGCCGTGACCGGCATGCTGCCGACCAATCCGCCCTTGATCTGGAGCCCCTCCATCTCCTTCCTGATGTCTATCAGCGCTTTTGCCACTGGCGGCACCTCGCCATAGCAAAAGCTCACTGCCGTAGGGCCGATCAGCCATTCCTCCGGGACTGGCCGGCCCATTTGCTGGAGCGCCAGCTTAAACAGACGGTTCTTGCTGACCTGGAGGCTCCCGCCAAGGGGGCGCAGGGTACGACGGAGAGTTTCCATCTGGCTCACGGTCAACCCCCGGTAATCAGCCAGGATGACCCCTTGGCTTTTCCGTAGTTGCTCAATATATTCTCCAAGCAGCTCCCTTTTGCGTTCTCTTGATATAGCCAATGCTTACTCCCCCCTTTCTATCTGCAAATCTCCTACCTGTGTCGTGCGAGTAATTTGAACCGCAAAGAACGCCAAGAAGGCGAAGGACGCAAAGGGTTTTCCATCATCTTTGCGCTCTTGGCGCCCTTTGCGGTTTACATTGAACCGCAAAGAACGCAGAGGACATATAAGGTACTTCCA
>JAOAAG010000391.1 GCA_026418995.1 Anaerolineae bacterium | reverse complement strand
TAGTACGCCCTACCCTTGTACCCTGCCAGTTGAACCAGGTGACGTTTTCCTCCACCATGTCCCACATAAGCACATACCGCGTAGGCGTGATTGGTACCTGCACCTGAGGATAGAGTGTTGTCGAACCGCCAAAACCCAAGCTGCTGAAGAGACGAGTACGGACACCATCCCACACCACTACCCCAGGAGAGAGCGGGTATATAGGCGTACTGTCATAGCCCTGCTGAATCCAGTGATACGAAAGGTACATCTTGCCCGATTGTCCTACCGGCCCCGCCTGCCAGGTTTTGGTGCCGTCGTTATGCACCTCGATGCGTACCGTTTTGAGACTCCCCGGCTCGGCCAGAATGACCGAAGGATAGTTGAAGTAAGTGACCTCATACTGCGGCACCCGCAGCCACGCCAGACCTAACCCAAGGTCCAAACTCTCCGTTGGATTGCGGGCATAGTAGGTCACCCGCATCTTGTACGCCCCCGTCTCCGTCGCCGTAAAATCCACAATCTCATAACTGTTTCGCCAACTCAAGGACTGCGTGATCACTGCACCGCTTGGAGAAATGACCCGTAAATCCAGGTCGGTCGAAAGAGGGTTCGTCCCATAGTCACTGGCCGGATTGGAATCCCAGCAAATGACCGCCCGCACACGCTCGCCGGCGTAAGCATGGGTGCTTCCGACGACAAAGTCGGCCCCGGTAAAGTCATAGTAAGTACCATGACCCTCGAAGGGGTTGGAAGGGTCATTGACATCGGTGATGTTGTGGATGATTTTGTATCCCCAACCACCTCGATTGAAAATAGAGAGCGCGGCAGCAACATTGATCGCGCCGGCCCCGTCTTCTTCACTCAACCGGCTGCTCCCCTCGATGTTGTGGTGGCCGAAGCCATAATGATGGCCTTCACTGCCTCCGGGTTGGTGCGGATATACCAGTACCGCTGAATCAGCAGCGCGGATAAGGCGGATACCTGAGGCGCAGCAACACTGGTACCATTGAACCAGTCAAATCCGTCGTCTCCTGCATCAATATCAACCGTCGTCACATTTATTCCCACAGCTACGACTTCGGGTTTTTCCCGGTCGCCCGAAGTAGTCTGCCCATCAATGTACGGATCCACATAGGCCGAGCGGGTTGCTGTAATGTCGTTGCTCCAATGCGCATCGTTGCGGTCATCGAAACTTCCGACCGTGATGATGTTGTAGCCCTTGGCCGGACTGCGCGTATTCCACCCCCAGGCATCGCCTGCATAGTTCCCGGCGGCCACTACTACGGTTGGGTCTCTCAAACGTACCAGATAGTCCAAGGCTCTATCTTCCGGCTGCATTGCCAGGGTGCCGGTCGTCGCCAGACTGACGTTGATGACAAAGGCTTCCCGATCCACCAGCCAGTTGAGAGCATTAGCGATGCTCTGCCAGCTGTTATACGCCTTGGCGCTGACCAATAGGTTGCTGCCATAAGCCACTCCCCGGTATTGGGGAAAGCCGGGATGATTCCCCACCATTACCCCGGCCACCAGGGCTGCGTGATGATCGGTGGCCTCACTGACATTAGCCGCCACCACTTTCCCTTCTAGGGCCCTGTGGGTGATGTTGGGATTGACCACACCGCCCTCCATAAGGCCGATGCGTACTCCCTGACCGGTATATCCGCTCTCCCAGGCGGCCGTTGCCCGAATAGTGCCCCCCACCGAATCCAATTGCGGGGCAAAATCAACCTCTCCAAAGTAGATCGCCGACAGATTCTCCAACGGCGTCCGGCTCAATTCCCCAACCACTTCAACCGGTATCTCCGTCACCACGCCAGGGAAAGCGTCCAGAGCTTCTGCCCGATATCCCCCGGAGGTCAGAAAGGCGATCACCGGTTCCGCTGCTTTCCGATGGGCCTGATCGAGCAAGGCATTGTAGTCCGTCCGAATCTTGTCGAACAATTCCGGCTCTATCAGTATCGGACGTCCCTGTTCGTCTACCGGCTGGCCACTCGCAAAACGGTAAGCCGCAACCTGTGGATACAAACGGGCCAGTTCCTCGTTGACCCATTCATAGTCCACTCCACTCACCCAAATCAGTACCCTGACATGCTCTTCGGGCCGTCGTGTCTGTAGCCAGTAGAAAAAGACCGGCTCCAGCTTGCCGTATCGGGCCTCTCGTGCCCGGGCTTCGGCCTGCTCCAGGGCTTCAACGTTCACCGGCCTTCCTCGCAGATCTGTTGCCACTTCGTAGATTGCACCTCGCACTGCGTGCGCCACCTTCCCTCGCCACACCATTTGTCTACTGAGGGGATAGTGTTCGAGAACGCCTGAGGCAATCTCCAACTGATTCACTGCCGTCTTCTCTCGTTGGGCAACCAGAGCTAACACGCGGGGCCCAAACCGCTCACGGAAAGCCCTCTCCTCGGCCTGCCAATAGGTCTGGGGATCGACCGGCCCACCGGTCAAAATCTCTCTCGTGTTTTCGTCTATGAGTACCTCGTACAGTGATGGGCTTCTGCTCTCGGCGTCCAGTACTGATCCCCGCCAAAGGGTTCGACGTGTCAAGGGGAATTCAATAACCGAAGCATCGGCCAGTACCAGTTGCCTTTCCGACACTCCCTGGCGTTGGGCAACAAATAGCAAGGCTCGCTGAGGATGAGGAAGGTGGGGGCAATGGTCGGCAATGGCACAGGCAGAGGTGACTGGAAAAGCGGGGATTGAAAGGCTCGCAAAGCCGGTGTACGGCTTGAGGTGTCCAGATAGACCAGAGTAGCGATCAGAATCGCTCCCAGCGTTACTTTGAGCAGCAGGAAAAAGTACTTGTTCATGGTGACATCTCCTTCAGGGTATCACATGCTCTTGACGGGCTACCTCTATGCCGTCAGCCACGAGAACGAAGGTGAATTCTCCTTTTATGCTTTCTGTTTTTTCCACCTTGAGGATGTAGTAGGGAGAGGTAATCAACGGATTGGTCAGTGCATCCGGGGCGGGTTCGTGAAACTGGGCGTAGATGGTGATGATGTTGTCTTTACGTTGGACGTCAGTTACTTCAACAG
>JAOAAG010000327.1 GCA_026418995.1 Anaerolineae bacterium | reverse complement strand
CTCCAGTGCATTGGTGGCGACCACACCCTGCACCGTGCCATTGCGCAGACCCTGTTCGATCGCCCGCCGCTCAAGGGGCAGGTAGCCGCCCCGATAACCCTGCACAAGCTGGGGGTCAAGGCCGCAGGCGCCTATGGCGTCACGCAGATAGCCCAGCATCACTTCCGTGGTCACACGGGCGCGCGCGAAGACAATCGTATGCACACCAGCACAGAGAAAACGCGCCGCGATATCCTTTGCCGCCAGCATCGCGCTGCGCCGGATGCCCAGCGCTGCATCCACAAGCGGCGGGTTGTACAGGATAACATGCCTTTCCCCCTGAGGAGAGCCGTCCTCGTCCACCAGCATCACCGGGGCCTCGATCAGTTGCTCGGCCAGTTGGCGCGGATTGGCAATAGTCGCCGAGGCGCAGATGAAGCGTGGAACAGAGCCGTAAAAGCGGCAGATCCGCTGCAGGCGGCGTAACAGGTTGGCCACATGCCCCCCAAAGACACCCCGATAGGTATGGATTTCGTCGAGCACGACGTAACGCAGGTGGGCGAAAAAGCGTGCCCAGCGCGTGTGGTAGGGGAGTATCCCCGTGTGGAGCATATCGGGATTGGTGACCAGCAGGCGAGCCCGGGCACGCACCGCCGCACGCTGGGCGGACGGCGTATCCCCATCGTAGGCCTGGATGATGGACTCGGGCGTGCATGTCCCGAACAGCGATCTGAACGCGGCAACCTGGTCATGTGCCAGTGCCTTGGTGGGAAAGAGATACAGGGCACAGGCCGCCTGGTCTGTGAGCAGTGTATGGAGCACTGGCAGGTTGTAAGCCAGCGTCTTGCCCGAGGCCGCGGCGGTGGCGAGGACGACATGTTCCCCGGCTAACGCTGCCTCAATGGCCTGAGCCTGGTGTATGTACGGCTGTGCGATACCCTGTGCGTGCAGCGCAGTGACCAGGCGCCGGTCCAGCCCATCCGGCCATGGGGCAGTGCGGGCAGGGCGGGGAGGCAAGCTGGACCAGGCGGTTACACAGCTCATAAACGCCACATCCCGGCGCAGCTCCGAGAGTACATCGCAAAGTTCCATGTGAGCCACCTCTGTATCGCCTCAGCCTGTCCGTGCTGACAGACCAGCTCCGCCTTGCGATAGGTGTTGACCCTACCACAGGGTTGTTTGAGTATACTCTACACTGCTGCGCCTGGCAACAGAACGTGAACCCAGCCGTGTAGCGGAGTGTCTCGCATTCCATCCGCGCGCTGTCTCAGTGCTGGTGCTCTTTTCTTTTCCCCGATCTGGGGTAAAATCAAAGCACGCCACATCTCCAAGCAGAGCGGAATGCCTCATACCAGGCACATTAAACCCAAGGAGGGACCCGTGCGTATCGCTGTTTTCGGAGCAGGGGCCGTAGGTGGTTACTTTGGCGCCCGGCTGGCCCGTGCCGGCGAGGAGGTGATCCTCATCGCTCGCGGGGCACACCTGGAAGCTATCCGTCAGAACGGCCTTTACGTGGAGAGTCCGTTGGGAGATTTCCACATCCATCCGCTCCTGGCCACTGACCGGCCGGCAGAGGTCGGGCCGGTGGATGTGATCCTGGTCGGCGTCAAGGCCTGGCAAGTGCCGGAAGTAGCACCGCAAATGGGACCACTCGTTGGGTCCGAGACCTTTATTACCCCCCTGGAGAACGGGGTGGAGGCACCGGATCAACTGGCCGCTGTCTGGGGAAAAGAACGTGTCCTGGGCGGTCTGTGTCGCATCATAAGCATGGTAGTGGAGCCAGGCCGCATCCGCCATGGGGGGATCGAGCCTTACGTAGCCTTCGGGGAAATGGACAACCGCTATAGCGAGCGTGTGGAACGTCTGCGAGCCACTTTCGAGCGGGCAGGGGTCCAGGCCGAGATTCCCCCGGACATCTGGGTCGCTCTCTGGGAAAAGTTCCTTTTCATCGCCCCCCTCGCTGGCATAGGCGCCCTGGCCCGTGCCCCGGTAGGGGTGCTGCGCAGTATCCCTCAACTCCGCCGCATGCTGGAGGGCGCTATCGCTGAGGCCTTTGCCGTGGGACGAGCGTGTGGCGTTCATCTCCCGGACGACGCGCCAGCACGCACTATGGCGCTGATAGATAGGATGCCCCCGGAGGGGACTACCTCTATGCAGCGTGACCTCATAGCCGGGCGACCTTCGGAGCTGGATTATCTGGTCGGGGCAGTGGTGCGGCTGGGAGAGGCTGCCGGGGTGGCTACTCCGCTGCATACCTTCGCCTATTATGTCCTCTGGCCTCAGGAACGAAGGGCCAGGGGAGAACTCCAGTTCTAATCCTGCACTCATATTCACTCGGGTTATAGACAACTCTACAAGGGGTCTTCTGCGTGGTAGCGAAGCATTACACACGGAGGAGGTACTACAATGGCGCTGATCTTTCTGGATACCGCAAGCCTGGATGAAATTCGTGAAGCAGTGAGCTGGGGGATTCTCGATGGTGTCACGACCAATCCCACACTAATGATGCGCGCAGGCACTGCCGACCTGAAGGCAAACACCCTCAAAATCGTGGACATGGTCCCTGGCCCGGTGAGCGCCGAAGTGATCAGTACCGACGCTGCCGGCATGATCGCGGAGGCACGGGAAATCCTTTCCTGGGCCGAGAATGTCTACGTCAAAATCCCCACCACCGTCGAAGGGTTGAAAGCGATGAAGGAGATTTCCTCCTGGCCCAACGGACGCATCAACGCTACCCTGATCTTCTCCCCGCTCCAAGCCTACCTGGTAGCTAAGGCCGGCGCCAGCTTTGCCTCTGTCTTTGTGGGACGGATGGACGATGCTGGGCTGGACGGTATGGCGGTGGTGCGCCAGACGCGGGCGATTTTTGACAACTACGGCTTCACATGCAAGGTGCTGGCAGCCAGCATCAGACATCCGCTACATGTTGTAGACGCGCTGCTGGCGGGCGCGGATATTATCACCATGCCCTTCGGTGTGCTGCAGAGGATGATCCGCAGTCCCTTCACCGATGCCGGTTTAGACAGTTTCCTCAGGGACTGGGCTAAAATAGCCGGGCAGCCCGGGACCTAGCGCCTCACGCGCGCTATTCAAGGTGATGCAAGGCGATGGCCGCCGACCTGCTTCTCGGCATTGACAGCAGCACTACCGCGTGCAAGGCGATCGTGTGGGACACGAGGGGCAGGTCCCTGGCCGAGGGACGTGCTCCATTGCCGCTGGAAATGCCGCGTCCGGCCTGGCATGAACAGCCCGCCGACGCCTGGTGGGAGGCATGTGTCCAGGCCATCCGTACGGCAGTAGCCTATGTTGACGCTTCCCGTATCGCTGCATTGGGTATCACCGCGCAGCGCGAAACGTTCGTGCCTGTGGATGCCACGGGCACCCCGCTGCGGCCTGCCATCGTGTGGATGGATGAACGTGCCCGTGACCTGCTGCCCACCATCGCACGGGAGTACGGCGCCGAGCGCATCCACTGCGAGAGCGGTAAACCGCTTTCCGGTAACCTCACCCTTGGCAAAATCGCCTGGTTGCGCGCATATGAGCCGGAGACCTTTGCCCACACCGCCAGGTATCTGGATGTGGCTGCCTTCCTCATCCACAGGCTGACCGGTCATTACCGCACAGGATGGGGATGCGCCGATCCAACCGGCCTGTTCGACATGCGTGCGCATCGCTGGAATGCCGATTTGCTGGCCTACCTCGGAGTCAGTGTGGTGCAGATGCCGGAGGCGTACCCACCTGGCACGGTCATGGGCGTGGTCACGGCGGAGGCCGCCGCGCTCACCGGATTGCCCGCTGGCCTGCCCGTTGTGGCCGGCGTCGGCGATGGACAGGCCGGCGGCCTGGGGGTGGGCATCACGGAGCCAGGGCGGGCGTATCTCAATCTGGGCACGGCTGTCGTCTCCGGCACATATGCGGACACCTGCATCACCGATCGCGCCTTTCGCACAATGTACGGCGCCGTGCCCGGTACCTACAGCCTGGAGACCGTGCTGCTCGGCGGAACCTATACAATCTCCTGGTTCGTCGAGCACATCGCGGGCGCAGGTACCTGGTCTGATCCCCAGACTGCCGCACCGCTGTACGACGAAGCAAGCGCCGCTATTCCCCCCGGCGCAGCGGGGCTGATACTTGTGCCTTACTGGAATTCGGCGATGAATCCGTACTGGGACGCAGCAGCCAGCGGTATCGTCGTGGGGTGGCGCGGCATCCACACGCGGGCACACCTGTACCGCGCGATCCTCGAAGGGATTGCTTTCGAGCAGCGCTTGCATACGGAAGGCGTGGAAGCGGCCCTGGGGCGACCTGTCTCAAGCTATGTCACCATGGGTGGCGGTTCCCAGAGCATCCGCTGGCGGCAGATCATCGCCGATGTGACCGGCAGGCCGGTCTATCGCGCGACGACGACGGAAGCCGCTGCCCTGGGCGCCGCCATCCTGGCCGCGCTCGGGGTGGGGCTATTTGCCGATGCTCATACAGCAGCGGCAGCAATGACAAGCGTTGAGCCGGAACCGCTCACCCCCGATCCGGCGCGTCACAAATTCTACTCCCAGCTCTACACGGAGGTTTACCGCCCATTGTTCCCCGCCGTCCAACCCTACCTCCAGCGGCTTACCGCCCTGTCTGAGACAAGACTGTAGTCCTCCTCAGGCCTGTGTCGCTGGCGTTTTCGGGCTGGCTGTCTGATCTCCGCCTGAGGCCTCTGCTCTACCTCTCCTAGCGAAGGGGTGCCCCTGAGCTCTCCAGCTTCCTCCAGAGCTCCAACCGGCTGCCCCGGCACTACACGCGAAATGCAGGCCCAAACAGCTTGACAAGTCCGCCATTATATGGTATTATATGATTAGTCATATATCTGTCTCTTATACACA
>JAOAAG010000104.1 GCA_026418995.1 Anaerolineae bacterium | reverse complement strand
GGCTTGTTCTCCAGTGTTGGCGGCTTCGGGCGCGAATGCCGAGGCGTTCAGACTCTATGGGTGGGCGACGGCAATGCCGTCGCCCATCCGGCAATGCCGTCGCCCATCTGGCAATGCCGTCGCCCATCCGACAATGCCGTCGCCCATCCGGCAACATACCCCTGCCTGCAGCAGATTGTTCAAGATGTGAGGATACAGCACATATTAAGGTACAATATCAGGACGCAAGGGAAGAGATAAGACTCCCGTCTTCCGCTATCTTTTTGAGGGGCCAGAAGTGTCCTTTGATCTAAGTGAACGTGAGAAGATGGAGCGCATGTTTGCCAGGCATGGCGTCGTGCTGGCCTACCTGTTCGGCTCGCAGGCCGAGGGCAAGGCCGGGCCACTTTCCGACGTGGACATCGCCGGGCTGCTGGGACCGCAGGTTCCAGAGGAACGCTGGACACAGGTGCAGATTGATCTGATTAACGATCTGATTGGTTTGTTTCACCGCGATGATGTGGATGTGACGCTCCTCAACCGTGCGACGCCGGTCCTGGCGCAGGAGGTCGTGCGCTCCGGGCAGGTGATTTACGAAGCGGAGCCAGGGGCTCGGATAGACTTTCAGGTCGCTGCATTGCGCCGATATGTGGATACCGAGCCGTTACGCCGGCTGCAAAACCGCCGCCTGCTGGAGCGGGTGGAGAGCTATCGCTCTGTACTGGAGGCCCAAGGACGATGAAAGTGGAGGCGATGATGGAGCGCCTGCGGGCGCTGGACGAGTATATCCGTCTCCTGGAGCCCTACCGCACTCAGGATATCCGTACATTAGTGAACGACCGCATGGTGTACGGCGGCGTGTTGCACTACCTTCAGTTGTGTGCCCAGATTGTTATGGACGTCAGTGCCCATATCCATGCCGCGCTGGACCTTGAACGTGCCAGTGATTATAGAGAGGTTATCCTGACCCTGGGGAAGCACCATATCTTGCCTCCTGAGTTCGCGGAGAGGCTGAGCAGCATAACCGGATTCCGCAATGTGCTTGTCTATGAGTATCTTACCGTGGATCCTCTGCGTGTGCAGGACGCGCTTCAAAAGGGCATCGCCGACCTCCAGGCCTTTATGGTGTATATTACGGACTTTTTGCGCCGGGAAGGATATCTGACGCAGTGAGAGACAAGACCAAGATGGTTATTGACCTGAATAAGCGGGAGGAATTGGCACGCATCTTTGTCAGACACGGGGTTGTGCTGGCCTATCTGTTTGGATCGCAGGCCGAGGGTAAGGCTGGGCCGCTTTCCGACGTGGACATCGCCGTGCTGCTGGGACCGCAGGTTCCAGAGGAACGCTGGACCCAGGTGCAGATTGACCTGGTTAATGACCTGATCAGTCTATTTCACCGCGCTGACGTGGACGTGGCGATTCTGAATCGGGCGACTCCGCTGTTCGCGTACCAGGTCGTGCGCTTTGGCCAGGTTCTGTATGAGGACGCCGCCACACGCCCCGCTGTTGACTTTGCCGCTTATGCGGTGCGGCGCTATGCCGACACTGCACCGCTGCGTCGCCTGAGGACACAGTACTTCGACGAGTGGGTCAGGGAACGCTACCCACTGGTCACAGAACCAGCCGAACCCTACGGATGGGGGAGATGATCAAACCCGAGGTTATCCTGAGACTCCTGGAATCCTTGCGTGAGCATGTTAACTTACTGCGTTCGGTTCAATCTGAACCCCTGCCCAGTCTGACAGCCGACCTGATTCGCTACAATGGTATTGTGCACCTGCTCCAACTTTGCGTCGAGCACGTTACCGCCATCGGCGCGCACCTCCTGGCCGGCAGTGGTCTGGAACTGCCTGATGAATACCGCGCGATCATTCTCAAACTGGGCCAGTACGGCATCCTGCCGCGTGATTTGCCGAGCGCATCGCGCCGATGGCAGGGTTTCGCAACATTGTTGTGCATCGGTATCTGACCGTGGACCCGGCACAGGTGTATGCGCACCTGCAGCATGGGCTGGACGACTTTGAACGTTTCATCGTGTACGTTTACGCATATCTCCGACGGGAAGGGCACATTCAATGACCACACCACTTACTTTCCAGCAAGTGATCCTTCGTCTGCAAGAATTCTGGGCCGAGCGGGGCTGCACAATCTGGCAGCCCTACGCTGAAAAGGTAGGGGCTGGTACAATGAACCCTGCCACTTTCCTGCGCGTCCTGGGGCCGGAGCCGTGGAACGTAGCCTATGTGGAACCTTCCTACCGGCCCGATGATGGACGCTACGGCGAAAATCCGAACCGTATGCAGTACTACTATCAATACCAGGTCATTCTCAAGCCCGACCCGGGCAATCCCCAGGAGATGTTTCTCGACAGCCTGTACGCGCTGGGCATTCGCCGCGAGGAACACGACATTCGCTTTGTCGAGGACAACTGGGAAAGCCCCGCGCTGGGCGCCTGGGGCCTGGGGTGGGAGGTCTGGCTTGACGGGCTTGAAATCACCCAGTTCACCTATTTCCAGCAGGCGGGGGGTTTTGTGCTCGACCCCGTCTCGGTCGAGATCACCTACGGCCTGGAACGTATCGTGATGTTTCTGCAGGGAGTGCGCTCGGTATGGGAAATTGACTGGGATGGTGCTCATACCTATGGGGATGTGCTGTTACAGGCCGAGGTTGAGAACTGCCGCTACAACTTTGAACTGGCCGACATCGAGCGACTGGTGCAGATGTACAATCTGTTCGAGGCTGAGGCCAAGCGCTGCCTCGAAGCCGGCCTGGTGATTCCGGCACACGACTACATCCTGCGCTGCTCCCATACCTTTAATCTGCTCGATGCCCGCGGGGCCATTGGAGTGACCGAGCGTGCCATTTATTTCCACAGGATGCGCGACCTGGCCCGCCAGGTCGCCGTGGCCTATGTGGAGCAGCGACAACGGCTTGGCTTTCCCTGGCTCTCCGGCGAAAGGGAACACACCAATACGGAGCACGGAGTACACGCTACGCACTACGCAGCACGCGATACGTATACGTTGCTCCTGGAAGTTGGTACCGAAGAACTCCCGGCGGGCGATTTGGATGCTGCTCTGGAGCAACTGCACATACTTGCCCCCGCACGGCTGGCCGACGCGCGGCTTGAGTACCAGAACATGCGTGTGCTAGGCACGCCGCGCCGCCTGGTGCTTCTGGTCGAAGGCCTTGCTCCCTGCCAGCGTCCCGTCGAGGTGGTGGTCAAGGGCCCCCCTGTGCGGGCTGCCTTCGATGCCCAGGGCCATCCCACTCCCGCAGCCGTCGGCTTTGCCCGCAAGCAGGGCGTGGAAGTCGAACAACTCCAGGTCCGTGAGATGGACGGCGGTGCATACGTCGTCGTGGTTCGACAACAGGAGGGCCGGCCAGCTCTCGACGTGCTCCAGAGCCTCCTGCCTGACCTGGTCGCTGCCCTGCGCTTTGAAAAGAGTATGCGCTGGAATGCGAGCAATGTGGCCTTCTCGCGCCCCATTCGCTGGATCGTGGCCTTGTTAGGAGATACCGTCATTCCCTTTGAGTACGCGGGGGTAGTGAGCGGACGTACCAGTCGGGGCACGCGCCCAGAGGGTTCGCCGGAGTTCGACATTCCGCGCGCGGAGGACTATCTGGCCCTGCTGGATGTCCACCAGATTGTAGTAGACCCGGCCGAGCGGCAGGCCCTGATTGCCCGCGAGGCCGCCCGTCTGGCTGAAAGTGTGGGAGGACGCATTCCAGAAGACCCCGCTCTCCTGAGCGAGGTTACGAACCTCGTCGAACAACCCACCGCCATCCTGGGCCGCTTCGATGAGGAATACCTGGCCCTCCCCTCCGAGGTCCTCATCGCGGTGATGAAAAAGCACCAGCGCTATTTTCCGGTGGTTCGGGATTCGGGGGCGGAGGCTGAGAAGTCACTTCCCACCTCCGCTTCCTGGTCACTGCTCCCCTATTTTGTCGTGGTCCGCAATGGTGACCATGAGTACGAGGAGGTGGTACGCCACGGCAACGAGGAAGTGATCCGGGCCCGGTTCGCGGATGCCGCTTACTTTTACCGCGCTGATACCCAGCAGCCCCTGGAAGCCTTCTTGCCTCGCCTGGCTACGCTCACCTTCCAGGAGCGGTTGGGTTCGATGCTGGACAAAACGCGCCGGCTGGAGCAACTGGTCCCTCAACTGGCGGAGATGCTTGGCCTTAGTCCAGAGGAAACACGGGTAGCCCTGCGTGCGGCTCACCTGTGCAAGGCCGACCTGGCGACCGAGATGGTGATCGAGTTCACCAGCCTCCAGGGCGTGATGGGGCGCGAATATGCGCTCAAATCGGGGGAGGATCCCGCCGTAGCCGAGGCGATTCTGGAGCACTATCTGCCTCGCTTTGCTGGCGATGCGCTGCCCCGCAGTCGTGCAGGCCTCGTCGTGGGGCTGGCGAACCGACTGGATAGCCTCGCGGGCCTCTTTGCGGTTGGCCTTACACCCACTGGCTCCGCCGATCCCTATCACCTGCGGCGGGATGCGTCCGGCATTGTGCAGAATCTGATTGCACATCAGCTCTCTTTTTCGGTTAAGCAAGGGTTGGAAGCTGCCGCCCGTCTGTTGCCGCCGGACCTAACCCCCCGGCCCCCTTCTGACCCAACCCCCCGGCCCCCTTC
>JAOAAG010000277.1 GCA_026418995.1 Anaerolineae bacterium | reverse complement strand
GGTATGATTATTGTCTGTATTGCTGAGATGGCATGAAGGCATCCCATCCGGTACAGATTTACCCTGTCCGTTACAGAGCCCGACCTCTCTACCTGGTCGGGCTGGTGCTATCTATGGCGCTCCGGGTTACCTCTGGATGTGCGTCCGGCCCACCAATGCCATTTACTCCATCCATCACCATCGTTTTCGCCTGCCGGGACAACCTGCGGAGTGTTTACGAATCCCTGGCGCAGGCGTTTTGTGCTAGCCATCCGGAGATTGAGGTCGAGATCGTCTCATGGGACGAGATCATCGGTGAAAGTGATCCGTGGAGTCCCAAAGCCGTAGCACGCCTGGTCACCAGAGCCGACGTAGCCATTGCTCCAACGCGATTCGGCCCCTCTGTCACCCGGCAGGGCCTGCTGCGCGACCTGACACCCTTGATGGAGGCCGATCCCTCCTTCGAGCCGGAAGATTTCTGGCCGGGAGTACTGGATGCCTACCGTTGGGATGGAGGTACCTGGGCGCTCCCTTCTCACATCAGCTTGTGGCTACTTCTGTATGATGCAGACGCCTTCGACATTGCCGGTATAGCGTACCCTCAGTCGGACTGGAGCCGCGAGGATTTTCTGACCGCGGCGGAGGCTCTGACTCTGCGACAGGGCGATGAGGTAGAGCGTTACGGCTTCGCCGATTGGCGTTTTATGGGTCTGTGGGGGATGGTGGATGCCCCCTGGCGCGAGGATAGTATCCGCCCCATCCTGGACGAGCCGGCTCTGGTCGAGCAGGTCCGCTGGTACGTAGAACTTGCCGACAGATGGGGCGTTATGCCCCGCGAGGATATGAATGCGTGGACACAAGCTGCGATGAGGCCAGTGATAGCCCCGTTCCAGGATGCCGCCCCCCGGCCTCCCCATTTCGGGTTGACGTCTTTTCCGCAAGCTCATAGGCGCGGGACTGTCTTTACTGGTCTAAGTTACATCATGAGCGCTGGCACTGCCTATCCCCAGGCGGCATGGCAGTGGCTGGCTTTCCTGAGCCGTCAACCTGTTATAGCTGGCCCGAGCGGCACCCTGGGCATCCCAGCACGGCGTTCCGTTGTCGAGGCGAGCGGCTATTGGGAAGCTCAGCCACCAGAGGTCGCTGCCGCCTGCCAACAGGCGTTGCACAACCTTCGCCCAGCGCCAATGTGGGATTTGGCGCAACCGGCCGAGCAGGCCATAGCGGCCGCCCTAACGCAAGAGGCTGACCTGGAAGAGACGTTAGAGGCTGCCCAATTGCAGGCTCAAGCGCAGTTACTGTCGGATCGCATCGGGCCAACACCGACCCCGCTCCCTGTCAGTTACTCTTCATCCACCGGGCCGGCTTCGAGCGCCATAACGATCAAATTTTACGCCGTCGGGCCTCCCCACCGGTACAAGGAGGCCATCGAATACTTCGAGGAGATACATCCTGATATTAAGGTCGGACTGGTGGAAGAAGTAGTAGGGCGCACGGTCGAGCCCGGGGTCATCCTGACCACACTCCCGGATGTAGCCCAGAGCAGCGATTGCTTCGAGTGGGGGGCGCCCATCCACGAAAGCTACATGACCTTCACCCTTGACTTAGAACCACTCATACGTGCCGATCCTGATTTCTCCCTCACCGATTATTATCCGGGATTTTTGGAGCTCTTTCGTAGCGCGGGCGCGCTGCACGGGTTGCCGAGTGAAGGGACCGTAGATGTTTTGTGGTACAACCGCAAGCTCTTCGATGAGGCTGGGGTATCCTACCCGGAGCCGGGTATGACGCTGGACCAATTCCGAGAGATGGCGATTAGATTGACCCGGGGCGAGGGACAAGAGAAACAATACGGTTTTGCGCCGTTGACCGGGACGACCGCGAGCTTCGATTACTTTATGTCCCAAATGGATGTCACCAGGTTCGATTTATCTACCTGGCCGCCTCGCCCTCTGTTCAACACCCCGGAGATGGCTCGTGCTGTAAAGTGGTATACCGATCTGATCCTGGTAGATGGCGTGCAGCCCAACTTCCCGGTAAGTGTGTGGGGGCGGGATAAGGAGTTCTTCGAGAATCAAGCTCGGATCGGAGAGTTAATCTCCACGGGCCGGGCTGCGATGTGGATGGGGCCGTCTTCCTATCGGCACTCCTACAGCTTCAGACCAGGGGAGTTTGGCCTGGCCCCTCTCCCGTTGGGACAAGGGGGGAGCTATTCCCCCTTTCGCGTGGACGGATATTACATCTCGGCCAATACTGCGCATCCACAGGCCTGCTGGGAATGGATCAAGTCCTTGATTGCGAAGGGGTACCTGGTCAATGGAATTCCTGCCAGCCGCACAGTGTTTGAATCCCCCGCTTACCGCACCAGGATTGGGGAGGAGATGGTTGCAACTTACGAGTACATCCTGCACCATAGTAGCACGCAGGATGTACCCGGCTCCGATGGATATTGGGAAAGGGCAAATTACTGGCTTTTGTCCGCAGTGGACGCTATTTTGGAAGGCGAGCCGGTCGAAAGCGCCCTGGAACAGGCACAGTTGTACGCGGAGCGCTATATCTTGTGTCTCCAACGAGAAGGGATGACGAGCCAGGACAGCGAGGTTAGTGCCCCGGTGTTAGGATTGTGTATGCTGGAGGCCGATCCCGATTACCCGGCCCCGAGCTCGGACGATATGAGTAGTCCATGAATCGGAATTCATACCGTTATTGGATGATGCGGTGGTCCAGGAGAGAGGTGGGGACACCGTTCTTCATGATGGTGGATGAAGATGGGTCGGTATGTGGTTCAATGTGTTCGAGTATTGGCCCACAACAGACTGGCTTACTAAGACAACATCTCTGACCGTCATCCGTCTCCGGCCCGGCACACGCTTGCCGGTACAGGTGGGCATATACGGGCTGGACAAAGGAGCAGTACATCCTGAGGTGTGCTGGGAGTGGATCAACTTCCTGGTGCAGCGGGGAGTGGCGCCTCAGGACGAGCTGCC
>JAOAAG010000171.1 GCA_026418995.1 Anaerolineae bacterium | reverse complement strand
AGATGTGTATACGAGACAGTCGCTATACTGTTCGTGAGGATATACCACCTTGGGAGCCCCTTACAGAGCCAGGGCAGGCCATTCCAGTAAAAAAGCTCTTCGTTCAAGACACTGTAACCGGGCAGGAGATTCGCCTGGGCGACGACGCTGGGCATGCGCTGTTTCAAACGATGACGAACGAGTATGTAATCTGGCGGTATCAGTGGGATGGACGTACTGAAACCACCAGGAGGAGCGGGTTGTACGCATACATCTTGGAGACTGGCGAAGAGATCACTGTCGCCCAACAGCCTGACAAAGATCCCTGGTATCCAAAGATCGATAACCAATGGGTGCTTTATATAGATGCAAAAGAGGCTGGCATCTATTTTGCCAAGTTGCGGGTTCACAATATAACAACTGGAGAAGATTTCCTTCTGGTAGAGGAGATACCGTACAATCGGCCAAACCGTAGCTACTATGCAATTAGCGGTAACCGGATCGCTTGGGTAGATGGTAATTGGGCAGTGAATGTATACGACCTGAGAAGCCGCGCATCTCGCAAGTTGAGTGTTCCAGAGGCTCAATTGCTTACCGGTGATGTAAGTATCTCTGGCGATATTGTTGTATGGTGGGATAGGTTCTGGCGGTGTTACGACTTGCAGCAAGACGCGCTGTTCACGATCCCTACCGTTCCACCGGGATGGGAGAATGTGCCTGTGCAGCCAGCATCGCCGGTGACAGTCCGAGAGGATCAACTGTATTGGGCGCTATCGGTGAACGGCCAGGTGTATCACTTCACCGCGCCAATCATACGCGGCAGGTGAAGGCTGCATAACAATGGCCTGCTAAGAAACAGCCCCGGCTTCTGGGATAGGGGTCAGGGAGAAGCCCAGCCGGGCCGCTTTACGTTGCAGATGCCGGATCTCCCGCTCGCGGAACTGCTGTTCATATTCCTGGGCGCTCATCTGCTGGTATTCCACCCCGTACTTTAACATATGGTACACCACCCGGGCGATCTTGTGGGCGGTGGCGACCTGCGCCTGAGCAGGGCCGACACGGGCCTTCAGCCGGCGGTAGAAGGCGCCAAAGGCGCAATCGCTGCGTGACACCGAAGCCGCTGCTTGCAGGAAAGCCTGTCGGGCCCCATTGTGGCTCTTGCCGGTAGAGGAACGGATGATCTTACCCCCTGTGATCTGATTGTTGGGGGCCAATTTGAGCCAGGAGCAGAAGTGTTTCTCCGTCGGGAATCTGCTCATATCGGTGCCGATTTCGCTGATGATCTTTTGTGCAAGGTCGAGGCTGATGCCATCCACGGCGGTGAGGTCGATGCCGGTGATGCGGCGCAGGTGCTGGCGGCCGTGCACGGGGGTCTCCCTGGACAGGTTCTTGCTGTGCGAACCGCGCTTGTTGGGCGGCAGCGGCTCCTGGTCGTCGGGGTCAGGGTCGGGCCAGTCGGGGCGTATGGTGGCGTAGGTGCGCTCGATTTCGAGGTCGCAGGCCTCGATCTGGCAGGTATAGAAGTCGTAGCATTCGAGGGATTGCTTGAGGACAAAGAGGTGCTCCTCGCGCCAGGTGCCGGTGAGGGCCTGGGCGATCTCCTCTTCAGTCTTTTTGCAGCGGGGGTTGCGCAAGGCGGCCAGTTTGTGGGGGTCACGCTCGCCGGCGACGATGGCGCGGATGATGGCCAGGCCGGTCTGGCCGGTGACATCGGAGAGGGCCTGATCGAGGCGGATGTTCATCTGGGTGAGGGCTTTCTGCATGTGCAGGATGTGGGGCGAACGGTGCTCGACCAGTTGGGCACGATGGCGCAGGAGGGAGCGGAGAGCGATCAGGTCGGCGTCTGGGCGGAAGGACTCGGTCAAGAGGCCGAGGGAGTGGAGGGTTTGAATCCACTGGCAGTCGAGGACGTCGGTTTTGTGGCGAGCGGGGAGGCGGCGGGCGAAGTTGCCGCTGATGAGGCAGCAATGAATGCCGCGCTGCTCCAGGACTTCGAAGAGAGGAATCCAGTAGACGCCAGTGGATTCCATGGCGACGGATTGGATGCCGTTTTCGACCAGCCAATCGGCAAGGGAGTGGAGGTCGGCGGTGTAGGTGCCGAAGGAGCGCACGATTTGGGTCTGGTCGGGGCCGGGGATGCAGACGAAAATCTGCTGCGCGCCGATGTCGGCGCCTGCGGCGTGGGGGTTGACGACGGGAAGACCCTGGGTGGAGCGGATGTCACCCTGGGCGAGCGAAGGGACGGTGGATTGAGCGCGAGACATGGGAAACCTCCTGGGTACAGATTGGTCAGGCCCGGCCACCAGGATAAGATAGCCTGCTAATCGGGGTCGCTGAGCGCCACCAGAGAAGAAATCATCGTGGCCGGAAACCAGGTTCCAGCGCGGGTCGGGCGGTAGCCCGGACACCAACGCGCAAAGTACGGCTTGCGTGCCTGACGCACCAAGTATATCATAGTTGGGGGACGGCGGAAGTCTGTTTCATCCGGTTGGAAGGCTGGCCCCGCCAGCCAGGGGGAGTTCCAGCCGACTGGCCTCCGGCCAGCGGCTGAAGCGCTACCCGTTGGGCCTACTTTGCACCAAGATAAGGGATAGGATCATGGGAACAATCCTAAAGGATATGATGTTGCTGTTCTGCATCATGGTAGTGGCTTCCGCATGCACAAACAGTTCATCGTTTGACGTGCCTGTTTTGTCCTCGACAGCGACACCGAAGACTGGCGTGATCCTCTCACCGACAGCCACGAGCACACCGATTCCTTGTCCTACGTATACACCTACACCCGTTCCAACGGCGACGCCAGACCCAGCGACAATGTGCCAGGTGCCGGGAGAGGATGGGCGTATTTTTGTCATCGATGATGGAGAGTTGCAAGAACATCACCTGCACTACAAAGCTAAGGAAGCATTCCGGGAGGCCATCCGCATCCACTATCCTAACTGGGTCTCATATACTCAACGGTTAATCTTTGGCAAGATGATGGTCACCCACGATTTGGCGACTATTGTCTGGGATGCGGCTCCCGAGTGTATTGGAAGAGAGTGCATACCCCCATATTCGATAAATCCGTCTGTTATCTTGAGTGCGTTGATTCTCAAATACGGCGAGTTGCCTCCGCCTGATTTCGATGCGTACCAAGCAGTCAGACAAATTGTGCTCGGTATGAAGCACTTCTACGAGAAGGGTTCAACGCAACCGGAGGTATGGCAGGATCGCTTTACTAACATCGGCTCCTACGTGATGTACGAAGTCATGGGACAGGACGAAGAGGCATTGCGGCGGTGGTGCCGGGCCTACCATACGACTTACTATACCTTTTCTCTCATCTGGCAGACGAAGAGGCCATAATTTCAGGCTGAGGAGGTGTATATAGCGGAAAAGTCAGAGCCCGAGTGTCAGCGGTATTGGTCATCCTCGTATCCGGAATCCTTTTGATTCCACGACTGCATCTGGCTGCGCTTATGCCCGACGCAACACCCCGAGGCTATATTTTTGTGCTCAACGATGAGGAATTGCAGGACCATCCCATGCACTATAAAGCGAAGGAGGCGTTTCGGGAGAGTCTTCGGATTCACTATCCTGAATGGGCAAAGTACTCCCAACAGTTGACCTTTGGGAAAATGGTGGTCACCCATGATCTGGCAACCATTATCTGGAACGCGGGAGTCGAATGTGCGGAGAGATGTCCATACCCGATCTCGGTGAATCCGTCCGTCCTCCTAGCGGTATTGATTCTCAAATATGGGGAGGTGCCTCCGCTCAGTTTTGATGCCCACCAAGCGGTACGACAAATCGCCCTTGATATCAAGCGGCTCTACGAAGAGGGTCGGGCGCAACCGGAAGTGTGGCAGGATCGCTTTGCTAACATCGGCTCCTACGTGATATACCGGCTTTTCGACAACGACGAGCGCCGGGTGGAGGAATGGCTGGCGCACTACTGGCGCCTGGCGCCTCGCTTTCTGCAACAAGAAGAGGATGGTACACCGACACCTACACCGACCGTCATCGTCCCGCCGCCGTTTCTGGAACGTCCCTACGCGACCGCTACTCCTTTCCCCACGCCTACGCCGATAGGATTCGGCTATCCGCTCAACTCCTTCTTCGACCATCGCTATCCCATTTACAGTTCAGAGCCGGAGGAGGATCAGGACAATCTCTATCGTTTCGACGGCGCGACGTTTGCCGACGATGAGGAGGCCGGAAAGAGTTGGTATAGTGGACACGATGGCATTGACTACGGCACGCCCCTTGGCGTGCCCATCCGTGCGGCAGCGGATGGGGAAGTAGTATGGCGCGATGATGACTGTGGCTGGATCATTCTTGAGCACGAACGAGATGGGAGCACGCTTTACACCGAGTACATGCATATGAGCGCGATCTTTGTGAGCGAGGGTGACGAAGTGACCAGTGGTCAGGAGATCGGCGAGGCAGGAGATGTGGCCGATGGTATTACCTGCTTCTCCGATGGTGCTCACCTGCATTTTGGTGTGCGGCTGTATCTTGGCGAAGGGTCCTCGAACACGAACATTGATCCCTTTGGGTGGTGGGGCGGGTACTACTCCGACCCGTGGGAGATGGGGACCGGAGAGTACGGTGGCTATACCAGCCGCTGGCTCTGGCGGGGGGATGAGGCCGGAGATGGGCACTACACGGTGGACGAGACCGAGAGCCAGGCTCAATTGTTCTACTCCACCAACTGGTGGTATGATGCCAACGGGTACAACGGCGGCGCCTGGTGGACCTACGGGGTTGAGAGCGAGGAGGAAAGCACCAACTGGGCCATCTGGGGGACGTACATTGAGACGCCCGGCGAGTACGTAGTGCAGGTCTACTGGCCGGAGAGTGGGGAAGCGGAGGCGACCACGCGGGCGCGGTATCGGATTTACAGCGAAGAGAACGGTCCGGTTGGTGAGGTGTGGGTAGACCAGGAGGCCGGGGGCGGGGAGTGGTACACGCTGGGGGTCTACGAGTTTCCGGCAGGGCCGGCGGTGGTCATCCTGACGGATTGGACCGGGATGGTACTCCCGGAGGCAAGGGTGGCACAGGAGAGCGAGCCGCCGCGGGTCTATTTTGACGCGGTGCGGTGGGCGACGCCGACGCCTCAGGCGACGCCGACTCCTACGCCGACCTTTACACCTACTCCTTCTCCCACTCCTACTGCGACGCCTCAACCCACGCCTACTCCGGGATGGGGATGGTGGGAGGCGGCAGAAAGGGCGGCCCTGCAAGAGAGGCCGGTACAAGAGCAGGAAGCCTATTCTCGTCTGTTGAGCCGGGTGCGGGATGAGGTGATGGCCTCTGACCCGAAGGGGGAGGCCTACATCCGGCTGGTCTACCGGTATGCGCCGGAGGTGACGGCGCTGCTGGTGGAAGATGCTGTGCTGCGGGAGGAAGTGGCCGTGTTGATGGAGGAAGCGGGGCCGCTTCTGGAGGAGATGCTTGAGGGGAAAGAGAGGCGAAACCGGCTGAGCGCATCCTGGGTGAGGCGGGCACAGGCAGTGTTGGAGAGAGTGGAGACAAAGGCCAGCCCGGCGTTGCGGGCGGAGGTTCGGTGGTGGCGGAGGTGGTTGTCCCGGTTTGTGGGGAAGACGGGATGGGAGATCTGGCGGATGTTGCCGGAGCGGGAGGCGGGACCGGAGGTAGGGAGAACGCCGGAGGAAGCCGTCTTGCGAGGGCTTTCAGCGGAGGAGGTGCGGGCCTATGGGCAGTTGTTGAGCCGGATACGGGATGAGGTGATGCTGCGGAGTGTGGGTGGGGAGGAGTATGTGGCGCGGGTGTATCGCTACACCCCGGAGGTAGTAGGGATACTAGCAGGGGATGAGCGGTTGAGGCGGGAAGCGGAAGCGCTGTTAGTAGAGGTGAGGCCGGGGCTGGAGGGCTGGGTGGAAGGGAGAGAGGGGTGGCGGTTTAGCCGGGGATGGGTGAGGCGAGCGGAGGCGTTATTGGGGACAGTGGCGGAGAGAGGGAGTTCGTCCTTGAGGGCGGAGTTGGCGGAGTGGCGGGCGAGGGTGAGAAAGTGGGAAGGACGGACGCCCCAGGAAGTGTGGGCGGGATTACTGCGCGAGGAGAGGGTGGAAAGCAGAAAATGAAGGCCCAACCTGCGCGTGGAGCCGACACGCTCCGCTCGGTCGCTTCGCTCCCTCGCTTCGCGTGCGGCTCACGCGCCACTCGTTGGGCCAGCATTAACCGGAGCAGAGTATGTTCTATCGTGAGCCTACTCATGGCTGGTGGTGCAATGCGCGCACTTACCCGACCCGATGCCCGTATTGCGGAGCAGAGGTATTCTATTTCAGTTGCGATTGTGGCTCTAAAGTCTTCTTTGAATCTTTGGGTTGGCCTTGGTCAGTCCACGACTGTGTCAATAATATCCTCAAGCAAGTGGAAATCAGCATTGCAGAGGACTATGCAAGACGCGTAGCGGAACGACACGAACGCCTTCGCCGTGGCTGGAAGATACCTATAAGGGCTTGCTATCCTCAAGAGGGCGAAATAGTTGAAGAGATAGGCTGTGTGCGCGAAATTTTGCCGGTAGTGAATGTTTTCAAGAAGTTTGATTTACCACCCGATAGCCTGTTTGCAGTAAAACTCCTGGGCGAACTGGCGCGTGGTAACTGGATGCAATTACACTATATGTTGACAACCCGCGTGATGAGGCACTTCTCAGTTATACCCTTCTAATCCGAGCAGATAGTTGGGAAGCAGCCGGGGCTCGTCTTGGTGATTTGGTACGCTTTGTGGCAGTAGGTCAATGTATTCCAAGCCGTCAGGCATTCTGGCGTTGCAAACACATAATGCTGGCCCAACCTGCGCTTCCACCTGACAGCGCCTCCGCTGCGCTCCGGCGCTGCAGGTGAAGCGCTAACTCGTTAGATGAAACGCCAGCACCGAGAACGACCCCAAAAGACGAGATACAACCCGCTCATCGGGTATCATGTAGTGGACTGGAGTTATCGCGTGATCGGACCGCCGGGTACCCGGCTGGACCCGGCCTTTAGCACCGAAGCGCGGGCGCTGGAGGCGGCGGCCAAGTGGGGGCGGCGTGCCGAGGTGAGCATGACGGTCCCCCTGCA
The DNA here is from genome assembly GCA_026418995.1 of Anaerolineae bacterium. Lineage (GTDB taxonomy): Bacteria > Chloroflexota > Anaerolineae > B4-G1 > B4-G1 > JAOAAG01. The sequence continues at coordinate 3,111 of JAOAAG010000171.1, read as the reverse complement.
TTTGGAGGGGCTATTGGGCGTGTTACGGTGCGGCGGCGATATCGTATTGGACGGCGCGGCGGCCCTCCGGCTGGTGAAGGCGTGTCGGCGACAGGGTATCCGGATCGATCGGCGGATCGGTGAGACGATCCGGGCGGAGGAGACGGAAGCCCTATACAGCAGTCGGGCAATTGTGGCAGAGTAGAGAGTGGGAGCCATGTGGCTGGAATCGTTCATCGGCGTGGAGACCGGCCGCTCGGAGTTCACCGTGGCCGATATCTTCCGCGCCTACTGGGCCGAGTATCAACGCCGTTTCCCGGTGACGGAGCAGCAACGCCGGGTGGTCGAAGCGATCCTGGCCTGCCGCACGGCGCTCCTGGGCGGCCATGTGGACCTCTGCCTGGCCTGCGGCTATCTGCGCCTCAGCTACAACTCTTGAGGCAACCGCCATTGCCCCACGTGTGGGGCCTTCGACCGGGCGCAGTGGCTGGCCATGCGCGAAATCGTCCTGCTGCCCATCACCTACTTTCACGTCGTGTTCACCTGCGACCACGCCCTCAACCTCTTGGTACGGGCCAATCGGCGGGTGGTCTACGACCTGCTGTTCGAGGCCGCTGCCGGGCTGTTGAAGGAGTACGGGCGCAAGTATCTGGGCGGCGAGATCGGGGCCACCGGGGTGCTGCACACCTGGGGCGAGACGCTGGAGCTGCATCCTCACCTCCACTTCGTCGTCACCGGCGGAGCCTGCTTCCTCGGCGAGGATGGCCAGCTCGGTTGGAAGCACGCCCCGGCCAACTTTCTGTTCCCGGTGCTGGCCCTGTCGCGCGACTTTCGCGACCGGGTGTGCGACGGGCTGCTGAAGCTGTGGCGCGAGGGCAAGCTGCACCTGACGGGCGAGTGCGCCAACCTGGATGTGGAGGCGCTGGTGGTCGGGATGCGGGGCAAAAAGTGGGAGGTGTTCATCAAGCCCGCCCACGGCCAAGGGGTGACGATTTTCGAGTATCTGGGCCGCTACATCAACCGTATCGCCTTTTCCAACTATCGCCTCCTCAGCATCGAGGGGGGGCAGGTCCGCTTCAAGTATCACGACAACCGCGACGGCGGGAAGGAGAAGGTGATGACGCTGGAGGCGCTGGAGTTCATGCGGCGCTTCCTGCTGCATGTGCTGCCCAACCGCTATGTGCGTGTCCGCCACTATGGACTGCACCACTCGAGCAAGCGCAAACTGCTGCAGCAGTGCCGCACCCTGTTGGGGTTGCCCTATGCCTTGCCGGTGGTCAAGCCGTTGCCGGTGGTGGAGTGGCTGATGGAGATTCTGGGGCACCATCCCAATCAATGTCCGCGCTGCGGGGCGGTGATGATGCGGCGGGGCGAGTTTGGCCCGTTGGGGCCGGTGTGGATATGGCTCCTGACGCTGCTGGGGCTGATGGTGCGGCGGAAGGCCACGGTCTGAGGCGATGGCCGGGAGGGCAGCCCGGTTGCGGGAAGGGAGAGGTGCGCCTGGTGGTCGAAATGGGGGGCCAAGAGGGGCCGTCCCGGCCCGGTGAAGGGGGCCAACGGAGCCCGGATCTGCCTCCTGTGGCCTTGGGGTGGGCCCCAGCCGAGGCCTCGGGGCGAGGGGTTGACCGGGGGAGAGAGGTGGAAAGCCCATAGGGGGCGTTTCATCTAACTGTCGTTTGAGCGGACGCGCCCCCCAAGATGAAGGCAGGAGGTGGGGGGTGAGCAGGGTTGCCCGGTCGGCCAGGAGGGTCCCTCCGTGCGTTCGGGGGGCGCGCCGCTCAACTTATTCGTTAGCCCGCTTTTAGGAGTTTCAAATGCGCAAGAGCATTTTTAGCGTTGGCCTTGTGTTGGCATTACTGATAAGCAGTTGTGGCGCTGACCCCGAAGTTCAAGTTGTTGAAATCAGCAAGAATAATGTGGTGTATGATGAAATCGTCCGCCTCAATAACTGTGGTGGCAAAGGAGACAGCGACCACACAGCGACAAGAGAATTTGCAACAACAATCGAGTTCGGAGCAGGTATTTCTGCTGGCTACAAATCCATTGTAGAAGGCAACCTTTCGGCAAAATATAGCGAGTACCGAAACACATCAAAGAGCCTGCGTGTCATTGCACCACCTGGAACAAATATGGAATTTGTGTTGCGTTGGTCTGATGACGTGCGGGCTGGGAATGTGCAGGTTAATGGCAAGAGCGGGACTTATGAAGTTCGGATACCGATTGCGGTGGAACAAATTTCAGGCCGAGATTTAGGATGTGGGATATTGCTACCTCAACCTACACAGAGCAGCGAAGTAGTTCCTACTGTACAATCGCCTTTATCCTCTTATCAAACTGACGGGCCGTTTCGTGAACACAAGCAGACGCCAATTGTAGGTACAGGAGTACTAGCACAGGGTACATATTCTGATGGAATGGCCCCATTTGACGACGCCGAGATTTTGCAGCATCTAAACATTCAGCGGATAAGGCTCGAAGAAAACCCAGACGGATGTGCAATTGCTGCCTTTAACGCAGAGAAAATCTGGTTTGGCTCATCTGTAAAGACATCTCTGACCATCAATGAAGTTAATGTTGGAACAATCAACGGTCCAACAGGAAAGCACGGCTATATTTTTGATGTGCGTATCAATGCAGGTGACAAGATTTGTGTAACATACTTTGAGTCATCTGGTTTTCACATCTTCTTAGGTCCAGATTTGTATTACCATTATGATAGTTATTGTTATCGTGGTCACTGTAGGTAGACCGACAGCGGGCTAACAAGCGCTTGCTAAGAAACAGGCCCGGCCGCCGGTTGAGGAGAGAGGGTAAAACCCAGACGGGCCGCTTTGCGTTGCAGATGCCGGATCTCCCGTTCGCGGAACTGCTGTTCATATTCCCGAGCGCTCATCGGCTGATATTCCACCTTGAACTTTAACAGGTGATAGACGACCCGAGCGATCTTGTGGGCGGTGGCAACTTGCGCCTGGGCCGGGCCGACGCGGGCCTTCAGCCGGCGATAGAAGGCGCCAAAGGCACAGTTGCTGCGGGCGACCGAGGCGGCAGCCTGCAGGAAGGCCTGCCGGGCGCGGTTGTGGCTCTTGCCGGTGGAAGAGCGGATGATCTTGCCGCCGGTGATCTGGTTGTTGG
>JAOAAG010000125.1 GCA_026418995.1 Anaerolineae bacterium | reverse complement strand
GCTCGTCGGCAGCGTCAGATGTGTATAAGAGACAGGGATGGACGAGTTCGAGCCCCACCAGTAGCCCTTACCTGCGTCGAATGGGACGAGATACCCCTCGCGGTTGAGTATGCTCACATAGGTATCGGCAGTGGCGATGATGTTAGCCCGTGCCTCTTCAATGGCGGAGCGCTCCAGGTCGTTCGGGACGATGGCGAGCGAGATGGTGCCGAGCGCGGCGGTGTCCGGCCAGCCCATTATCGGTGCCTTTTTGAAATGTCTTGAGCCGACCATATAGTCTTTGTACTCAGCCTTGCCGGTAGTGATGTACAGTTCAGCCGCCGCCCAGTAGAACTCGTCGCTCACGTTATTGTCGCCGTAAGAACCGCCGCCGTTAAAGTCACGGGCATACTCCTTAGGATGTGCCTGGGCTGCCTGCCAGGCGCTCTCGGCGGCCTTCAGGCAGCGGGCGGAGAAAGCGGGATCGAGGTCTTTCCAGATGCGGGCACACTGCGCCGCCGTCGCGGCCAGGTTCAACGTCGCCGCCGTGGTCGGCGGGTAGAGGTAACGCGGCTTGGCGTCTTCGTGCGGCGCAGTGGGGATGCCCGTCCAGGAATCGTCGTGTACCTTGTGGTGAGCCATGCCGGCCATGGGGTCTCCCGTCTCCGCCGGGATCTGCATCTTGAGCAGAAACTCCATTTCCCAGCGGGCCTCGTCGAGGAGATCGGGCATGCCGTTGTTGTTTTCCGGGATGTTCATTGTGCCGTCGGCAAAGTCGGCTACGGAGGTACCCAGGTACAGGGCACGCTCGTACTGATTCATCAGCGTCCAGACGGCGATACCGCCGTTGACCACGTATTTGCCGTGGTCGCCGGCGTCGTACCAGCCGCCGCTCACGTCGAGAGAATAGTCGCACCCCGGCCACTCCCGGCCCCCGTTGTCTTTGCCGGCAAAGCAGGTGACGCTGGTGTCGCCCCGATTGGGGCTGACGCCCACGTGCCCGGCCGGGCGCGTCCATTGCGGATCGCCCGCGTAGGGCATGGCGATCTCGATCCCGCTGCGGTTGTGGTAAAAGTAGGCCAGGGCGTCATACTTGAGTTGGGTGTATATGTCGTTACCGATGTCGAAGGGGTAACTTGTGCTGTCGCCGACCCTCAGCGTGTAGCCCTGTCCCGGCGTGGTGTAGGCGGAGAAATCGGCGATGTGGACATGGTCGCCGGAGGCCCGGTCGTTGCCGTACACGGTGGTCGAGCCGGAGAGCACAACTCTGCCGTTGCTGTCCAGTAGTTCCCACGTGAGGGGCGATTTCGAGGGGTTCGCCACCGTTGCGCGCTTGGGCGCGTTAGGCAGGTAACCGACCTGGTTGACGAATACGGTGACGGTAGGGACAGGCAGAGGCGTGGGGGTAGGCACAGGTGTGGGCGACACGATCGCCCCTTCCAGCACGACGTTGTCCACGCAGATCGTTGGCGTCCCCTGCCCTCCGATCTGGAACTGGAACGAGGCTGCAGGATCCGTGTGGGAAGAAACAAAGGTGTATTGATAGGAGCGCATTTCGGTGGTCAGGCTGACATCTTTAGAGAAGTAGGCGGTGTAGGGGGACGCTTCCTGCTGCACTCTCACGTTCAACTTGGCGTCCGTGGAAGCGCGGGCGTCGAAGGTGATGGTGTAGGTCTGGCCTGCCGTGATGGGCGCTCCGTTCTGCCCCACGATGACGTCCCATGGGTTTGTCCCTCCGCTGGTGATGGCAGCGCACAGTTCGCCGCCGCGCACGTCAATCTTTACCGCCCCTGCAGTCCACCATCCACTCTGGCCCTTGCTGAAATCGCCGTTGGTCAGCAGGTTCTCGGTGGGCAGCGCGCCCGCAGGCGCTCCGGCAACCGGCCCCTTGCTCGGCTGGGGAATCTCAGTCTGCCCGATCTCGAAGAAGAGTGCCCGGCCAAAGACGCTGGGGTTCATCCACGACGAGTCATTCGTGTCGGCGTTCGACCAGATGAGTTTCACATCGCGGTCGAGTTTGCTGGCGCCGTTGGCCTGCGCCTGGAAGCCGATCTCCAGGCCGTGCTTCGGCACCAGCAGGCCGTCCCATGAGAGCGCGACTTCTATGCCCCAGCCGTCCTCGGTCTTGAAGACAAAGCCGCGCACCCGGCGGCCAGCGCTGTTTATGCCGGTGATCGTCAGCGCATCGGGGTCGGTGTTGCCGATGTCGGCAGCGTTGACGTTGATCTGGAATATCCTGTCATTGTAGGAGGTGGCGCCGAGGTCGCCCGAGGCGTTGACGTAGAACTCGAACGAGTCCTCGTTCCAGAAGTCGCTCCCGTGTTGTCCAGCAACGATGTTCCGGTCCGGCATCCGCATCGTGATGTACAGGTTCTCCATGTCGGCAGCGACGGCAAAGATGAACGAGCCGTTCTCAGCAGGATCGGGTGAGGTCATCGGCCCTTTGTTCACTGTGACCATCGGGACGCCCTCCCAGTCGGAGAGATCACCATCGAGGGTGATCGCCACCGGGAAGGGGATATAGATCGCTTCACCGGGGATCTCCGGTGGGGCGAGCGGGCCATTGCCCTGGGCGTGTGCTGGCGGCCCGAAGGTGGAAAGCAGCAGCACAGAGATAGCGATAATGAAACTGCAGGTTTTCGTGAATGCACCGGCCATTACTTTCCCTCCTCTTGGTATTTTTGGTTCATACTTTACCACAGAACATCACTTAGTTCAAGCGGTTGCGAACCAGCCACATTTATCTGGCATCTACTCCTAGGCGTCGCATCCAGGTTGTTGGCAACTGGAAATAGTTGTGGCATAATTAGAGGATGTCTAAAATACCCTTGCAGGCAGTTGCCGGGTGTTCAAGGGTTGTGATGCTCGGCACGGCCTGCTCGGCAAGTTGCACCGAGTCTGGCAACGCGGGATGAGCAGACAAGTGGCTTTTCCGCCCCTGGGTATTATTAGCCTGGCGGCGAACTCTTACCTGCGTGCGCTGGGCGTTGAGGCGCTCAGCCCCCCGCCCACCTCGCGCCGTACCCTCGACATCGGCGTCCGGGGGACGCCGGAGATGGTATGCATCCCCTGTAAGTTGCTGTTCGGCAACTATGTCGAGGCCGCAGAGCACGGTGCCACTGACATCATCATGCTGGGCGGCCCGGGCACCTGTCGGCTGGGATACTCTGTCGCCCACCAGGCTCGTCGTCTGCAGGAGTGGGGCTTCACTGTCCGCACACACACGCTGGACCTGTACCACGTCCACCGTGACCTGTTCCGCCTGACCCGCGTTTTCACCGAGGGACGCCCCGCCCATGAGCTGGTTGAGCCGCTTCGCTTTCTGCTGGGTTTGCTGACCCTGACCGATGCATTGGATACTCTCACGCTGGTCGCGCGGGCACGCGAACGGGAGCACGGCGCAGTAGACCGGGCCTACGCTGCTGCACTGGAGCGCATCGCTGCACTGCGTAACCGGCGGGAGCTTGACGAGCAACGTGACGCGATCCTGGGGCTGGTGCAGCAGGTCGAATTGGACCATGAACGGCCTGTGCTACGGATAGGGTTGGTCGGCGATGTCTACACCATCCTCACCCCCTTCCTCAATCACAATCTGGAGGTGCGGCTGGGGCGGATGGGAGTGGAGGTCTATCGCTGGTTTCACTACACAGGCCGCATCCATTTGCCCCTGCTCCGGCAAGAGCGCGATGAACAGGCACGGCGCGCCGGCAGCCGATACCTGAAGCGGGATGTGGGTGGGTTCGCTCGCTCTACCGTCGGTGAGGCGGCGTTGATGGCGCAGGGAAAGGTGGATGGGCTGATCCACGTGGCGCCGTTCAATTGTACGCCGGAGATGGTGGCGCAAAGTGCGCTGGTCGCCCTGCAACGTGAGCGCGGTGTGCCAGTGCTCAGCCTTTCCTTCGACGAGCAGACCGGCGCAGCCGGGGTGATCACACGCCTGGAAGCGTTCGTGGATATGCTATGGGCGGCACGGCGACGGGGAGGTCAGTGATGCGCATCGGTGTCCCACGAGCGCTTTCCTTCTATCGCTTCCACCCGGCCTGGGCTGCTTTCTTTGAGCAATTGGGGATCGAACTGGTTGTCTCACCGCCGACGAACCGTACCACGCTGGAGGCCGGGCTGCCCTACGCTGTTGCCGAGACCTGTCTGCCGATGAAGCTGTTCTACGGCCACACGCGTATGCTGGTTGGGCAGGTGGACTATCTGTTGGCCCCCTCGATCCAGCGCCTGACCCCCAGTTCCAGCAACTGCGCCCGCCTGATCGGCCTGCCCGACCTGTTGCGGGCGACGATGCCCGACCTGCCGCCGCTTATTGCCCCGAACATTGACCTGAGCCAGGGAATCCGCGCGCTGATACCGCTGGTGCTGGAAATGGGCGCGCCCTTCACCCGCAACCCCCTGACCTTGCGCGATGCCGTGGCAGCGGCCTGGAGCGCCTATCGCTCCACCCGCCAGGCTATGATGGAGGGGCGGCTGACACCCGCTGACTTTGGCTATCCCATCGGCAGGGCGTTCCCTGCGCTCACCGATGGCATCCCTGTCGGCGTCGTCGGCCATCCGTACAACCTGTACGATTCCTTCATTAACCACCAACTGCTGACCCGGCTGGCCCGCCTGGGGGTGAAGGCACTGACGCCGGAGCGGTTGGCCCCACAACCTGCGAATGACTACTGGGCTTTTGAGTACGAGCTGGTTGGTGCGGCGCGCCTGGCGCTGAAGCGGGGCGCGAAAGGGCTTATCGCTGTGGTCGCGTTCGGCTGCGGGCCGGATGCTGTCTTGCTCGAGGAGGTACAGCGGCTGAGTGATGAGGCCGGAATACCGCTGATGAAACTGGTGCTGGATGAACACAGCGGCGAGGCCGGCCTGGTCACGCGCCTGGAGGCGTTTGTAGATATGCTACGCTGGAGAGAGGCAAGGTGAATGAGGTTTTTCTGGGCATTGATGTGGGTTCGGTGACGACCAAGTTTGTCGCTGTGGACCGCCGGGGTGAGCTGCTCACATCGCTCTACCTCCGTACCGCCGGGCAGCCGATCCAGGCACTCCGGGAGGGACTGACAGAGCTGGCGGAGCGGCTCCCCTCTGACGCCCGCGTTCTGGGGGTGGGTACCACAGGTAGTGGCCGTCAACTGGCAGACGCGATCATTGGTGCGGATGTGGTCAAGAACGAGATCACGGCCCATGCCATCGCTGCATGGCACTTTGTCCCCGACGTGCGCACGGTCATTGACATCGGCGGGCAGGACTCCAAACTGATCCTGATTCGGGATGGCATTGTGGTGGACTTTGC
>JAOAAG010000074.1 GCA_026418995.1 Anaerolineae bacterium | reverse complement strand
AGATGTGTATAAGAGACAGGCCATGGCCAGTGGACATTCCCCCCCCAGGGCCACTCCCTCGAAGCGTACCAGGATACCATTGGCTCCCTGCTGAAGCTTCACCCTGCAGTCACCGCTGTGGGGACGGTCAGTGAAATGTTCCTGGCGGTAGACATGCTCTCCATTTAACCAGACATCCGCCGGCCCATAGGTAGTGAGCAATAACACCACCTCCTGGGGATCCTCACTCATCAGTTCTGCATAGGCCCAGGAACGCAGATAGTGAGGAGTGGGATAGAAGGCCGAGTGGTCAACAAAGTGGTCCTCCCGGCAGCGGAAATATCTCCAGACGCCCTCGTAATCGCCGATGCGGAAGAGGCCCTCGGTGAGCGGGCCCTGCTCAGCGGGCGTCTCGGTGATACCTGATTCCTGCTCATAGTAGTGGCGAGCGATACGGAGCTTCATATGCTCGCCCGAGAAGCGCTCCAGATCAGATACCGGGATGGCCTGAGGGCCTCCGACGACCCAATGATGGATGAATCCGTGTTGTAGCTCATAGTGGACGTAGTAGATGGGCATAGGTTGGACTCCTGAGTTGAGATTTGGAGTAATCGCTCAGATGTTTCAGGCAATGTAAGAGAGGAATGTTTTGGGTCATAGCCTCTTGTTCCAGAGCTGCGCCGGCTCAGCCTGATGGCTTGGGAGTCCGGGACAGGCGCGAGCATACCAGGAGGCCAATGCCAGCGAGCAGTTCGCTGCTCAGGATCAGCCAGCGTGCCCACCCTGTCCTGCCGCCCTGGACCCATAGCAATAGCGCATCGGCCACAAAGATGAGCACTAGCTCCAGGCCGGCTATGCCAGCGAAACGCCTCAGCAATCTGCGCTGGCGGACGCCTTTTCTGAGGCGATCTTCTGCCACGACCACAAGAGCAAGCCAGAGCAGGCCCACGGCTACAATATAGACCTTATCCAGGAATCTGGCTTCAAAAAAGCGTTGCAACGATCTGCCGCCAGCGACGTAAAGTGCCAGTGCGCTGGTCAGCCCTTCCCGGCTTACCAGTATGAACCACACTCCCAGCGCCATCACCACGATCCACATAATATAGGCCAGGACATAGCCTAACCATTCATACTTCACCGGCTGAGTGCTCATCGCTCCTCCTGGCATGTGGTGCGCCTATCGAATCCAAGCACAGGCTATAGGACGGGTCCCCGTCTCTTCTCCTGGGGTTGGACAAACCCGTACCTGACACAGCGACGACAAGCCCTGGCGTCTCCGACTTACTTGGGGCCTGGAAGTGAATTAGCAGGATGAATATCCAGGCTGGCCAGCGCGGCTACGAAATCCTCATACAGGATGGGCTTGCGCAGGTAGACACCTGCCCCCTCTTCCAGGCCACGCTCCTCCTCATCCAGCCAGGAGCATAGCACTACCGGAATATCGCGGGTGGCAGGATTTTCTCTGAGTGCCCGTAAGACGTGCCAGCCCAGCGTGCCTGGACGGCCAACCTCCAGCACTATCGCCGCAGGCCTTGCCTGTTGGGCCATCGCCAGGGCTTCCTCGCCCAGGTAAGCAAACACACTGTTGTAGGCGCTCTTGGTGACGTAGCGCCGCATCAGGTAACAGAAACTTGGATCATCCCCGACAATCATAATGGTGTCAGAACGCGATTTACCGATCAGCTCGTCCATAGGCCTGATGATTCCGTCCTGCTCACTGAACTTGAAACATCTCTAATCTTACCGTATTGTTCGGTGCACGTCTTCTATTTTTGGGACGAGCTTTGGTACTTCTGGGACAATCTTTTCCTGCTCTGCAGATACGCGGTCGGGGAGATGCCCATTTCTTGACGGAAGACACGGGTGAAGTAGCCGCCGGTGGAGAACCCCACCTCCATAGCGATTTCCGTGATGCCTCTATCCCCGCGCTCCAGCAGACTTTTCGCCTGTCTGACGCGGTAGCGGTTGAGGTAGGTGATCGGGGTGATGCCGATCTCCTGGCGGAAACAGCGCGTCAGATGTCGTTCACTCAGGCCAACGTATGCGGCGATGTCGCTGCGCGAGATCGGCTCTGTGTAATGGGCGTGTATAAAAGCCAACGCTTTCAGCACCATACGGTACGATTCAGAACCTGGCTTGCGCCTGCGTGCCAGAGCAGTCACTACGTGTTCCATCATCTCTTCGACACTGAGCAACCCCTTTTCTATGAAGCTCGCCACACCGCGGTTCAGGCGCAGCAGGTCCTCCTCCATGAGCGTCTGGCCTGTCAGCACGATCACCGGGATGGTACGAATAGACTCGTCCGCCTGCATCGCCTCGAGCACTCCGAATCCGTCGAGCTCCGGCATAAACAGGTCCAGCAATACCAGATCGGGTTTCTCTCGACGGATCAACTCCAGTGCCTCGCGCCCATTACTGGCTTTCAATACCACATAGTCCGGCGATTGAGCCGCCACGATACGGGCGTGCATATCCAGAGCACTGGGGTCGTCATCCACGATCAGAATTTTCTTCTCTCTCCTGTCAGCCTCTTCCCTGCCCAACAAGCCCTGATAGGCCAGTACCTCGGCCAGCTCCTTAGTCCCGACGGGCTTGGTCAGATAGTCCACCTCTATCAGAGCACCCTCGGCCTTGTTATCAGCCAATTCGCAATACAACACCGGGACGCCGCGAGTGACCGGGTTGCTCCTGAGCATGGTCATGATTTTCCATCCGTATGCCGCTGCCAGCGTGAGGTCCACTACGATAATGTCGGGTGGCCTGGAAAACACAGCCGGTGGCCACTCGACCGTCTCATCACACACCTGGTGCACCAGTACCTCGAACCCTCGCCGGGCAAGGTGGTCCCGCAACGCGTTGTCGCTGTGGGACGCTTTAGTCAGCAGCAGGACGCGCTGCCCTAAGAGCGGCGATACGTGGGCCTCAGCAGGAAGGGTTTGTTCCATAGTTGGGAGAGTGAAATAAAAGGTGGAACCGGCGCCCTCCTCTCCTGAAGAATAGACCCCTATCCTGCCCCCGTGCATCTCCACCAGGCGTTTGCAGATAGCCAGCCCCAGCCCCAGCCCGCCGTAGCCCCGTGCCGTGGTCCTCTCCGACTGGCGGAACTCGTCAAAGATCGCCTCTTGCTCCTCCACGGGTATCCCCAGGCCAGTGTCGCGCACCGACACTATGATCTGCCCGTCCTGGACAGTCGCTCGGAGTGTGACCTCGCCGCGCGCCGTGAATTTGACGGCATTGTTGACCAGGTTCAGCACCACCTGACGCAGACGCGTGCGGTCTCCCCATATTTGCGGCAGGGTGTCTGGAATCTCGGCGCGCCAGGTCAACTCCTTATCCCGCGCCAGTTGCTCCCCTATCACCGAGATCGGCTGCAACACCTCGACCAGGTCCAGTGGCTCGCAGGCCAATTTCAGTTGCCCCATATCGCTCTGCGCCAGGTCGAGCACATCGCGGATCAAACCATCCAGATGCTGGGCTCCTACATAGATTCTTTCCAGGTCCTTCCTGCTGACCCGGCACTCCTGGTCGCCGAGCTGTTCACTCTCCCGCAGTAACATATCGCTCAATCCGCAGATGAGATTGAGCGGTGTGCGCAGCTCGTGGCTCACGACCGAGAGGAAGCGGCTCTTGAGACGGTTCGCCTCCTCGGCCAGCCGTTTGCCTTCCACCGCCTCCCGATACAGCCAGATGCTTCTCAGGGCCATGCCCAGTTGGCGGACGATTTCCGCGCATGGCTCCATATTACCCGTATCGAAGGCGACAAAGCCGTGGACCCGATCCTGGATAAGCAGGGGCAACAGAGCCAGACTGAACGGCTCATCCTCGGGGTATAGCCCCGCGGGTGGAAATTGACGGGTGGGGAAACGGCTGCCGCTATGCTCGTGAGGCGTTTGTAATACACTCCAGGCCACCGGGTCTTCTCCCTCCGGCTCATAGAAAGCGACGGCCGCATGGCGGATCCCTATGGCCGGCAGATTCCTGGCCAGCGTACCGAATAGCTCCGTCTCATCCTGCGCAGCAAAGAGCTGGGCAGTCGTACGGCCCACCTGGTCGGCGACGCGGGCCTGCCTGAGCAGGTGGCGAGTGTACTGCTCATGTACGGCTTCGCCGATCGCCAGCCTGGCCTGGTCTATCAACTCATCAAGTTGCTCTGGGGCAAGGCGAGAAGGTGTGAGCAGAGAGGTGTTAGCTCGCAGGATCGAAATCGCCGTCTGCCACACGCGCAGGTCCTCTCCCTGCAACATCACGTATCGGAGAATCCGGCGCAGAGCTGTATGAAAGATCAGGCCATCTCCTATCTCCACGCTTGAGGCAAAGGCCTCTGCCAGACATAGGCACAGCCGGTAAATCTCGCCCGTGCTGAGACGCTGGACGCAGGGCGTGACCTTGCTGACCATCGCCTGTGCCAGTCGCGGGACGATCCCCTCGCCGGCCTGTATATCCAGCAGCGCCTCTGTCTCAGGCATCCCCACCGTGAGGACGCCGGGCAGACAGCCACAGGATTCGCGGATCACCAGCCGGGTGGGGATACGGATCGTTTGAGGTTCGCGCTCTCTCCCCGTGATATACTCGAGGAGCAATACTACGCCCTGGTAGCCTTCCTCGAAGGCAGGATAACGCACGGTGGTCAGGGGCGGGACATGGGCTGCTGCCTCGACGCGGTCATCGAAGCCGATCACAGCCACATCCTGAGGCACCGCGATTCCGGCGTCCATCAGGGCGCGGATCGCGCCCAGGGCCGAGCGGTCGTTGCTTGCCAGCACTGCGGTGAACGGGGCGCCGGACGCGAGGATGTGCTTCATCGCCTGCTGGCCGCCGTCGAAGCTGTGGAAGCCGTGAGCAATGAGCCTTTCATCTATCTCGAACCCATGCTCCTGCATCAGCTCACGATAGGCCCGCAGTCTGCGTGCACTGTCCCCTCTCTTGTCTTTCATGCCGGCGATGAAGGCGATGCGACGATGCCCGTGCTCGACCAGATGGGTGAATGCCTGACGGATACCCCCCTCGTTGTCAGCGATTACCGAGGGGCCGCTTTCACCAGCTCCTACGAAGACAAGGGGGTATTGCTCAGCGGTGACATGCTGGAGATAGTCAGTTTGTGCCTCAGACCTGGATTGGCCTACTACGATCAGGCCGTCCACGTTCCATGGCCCGACCGGGACGAAATCGGTGTCCGATGTCAGAATGGGCCAGGCGAGGCGTGGACTCCCCCTTCCTATGCCCAGATCTATGCTACAGGAAAGAAGTAAATTGCAGCCCAGCTCGCGTGCGGCGGCCTGTATCCCATAGTAGACCGGCCCCAGGAACGTATCCAGTGTTCCGGCATAAACCTGCCAGCCCGCCAGTACGCCAATTGTAGGACGGGTACGCTTGAGTTTCATGCCAGGCCCTGTTTTATCCCCTTAATTTCACTATGTCCTGTCGGGCGGGATATGGAGCTGCGACAGCGCTCGGAGATAGGTGTGGGAGTATCAGTCACTGAGAACATGTCTGCGGCGCATACAGGATGGCCTCATACCCAAAGAGTGGGTTACTCTTGTGGAGTGATGGTATCATGCAACGGATGGCCTGTCAAGTGGGGGATGGCTCGGGGGCGTTACACTGCTTTGGGAGAAATGCGATGAGTCAAGCCCACAGGGTGTCACCTGGCTTTGCTGTGCTCATACTGCTTGATGCACCTTAAACCATATGGTATTGCCAAACTCCCGCGCCTCTTTCATTGATAACCTCATAGAGCACGTTGTCCAGATCATTTACAGTGTCAATGATCTCACGGACATGGACTTCCTGACGAGCCAGCACATCAGTGTTAAGAATGCTAGGAGACAAGGACGCTTATTACCTGTCTGTGCCATATGGAGGGGACATTCACTCTGTTAACGTTCTGTCTCTTATACACATCT
>JAOAAG010000063.1 GCA_026418995.1 Anaerolineae bacterium | reverse complement strand
GGCCGGCATCCCCACCTCCAATCCCACATCCTCCACCGTCACCCCTGGCGGGGCCGCCAGGGCCGCCAGCACCGCCTCCTGCAACCGGTTCACCCGCACGAACAGGCCGATGATGGCGATCATCAGCAGGATAACGATGCCCATCAGCATCAGCAGTAGAACGATCGAGAGTTTCGATTCGATTGCCATAGATTGGACTACTCCAGCACCTGCACTTCTGTTGGACACCCCGTCACAGGTACTACGGTTGAACCAGCGTCTCTCGTCTGCGCGCGATGTGCGCGCTCAGTGCTTCGAGAGAGACAGGCTCCTCCACGTCCGGCTGCCTGTGATGGTACAGCCCATCCTCTCCCTGGATCAGGTACGAATCTCTGGGAACTCCCATCAGTAATATGGCGGGACGCATCCCCCCGCGCCAGGCGATTTCTCCCTGCCTGGCAAAGACAACAACCCGGTCGCCCACTTTCAAATCGTGGGAAGGGGCGCCGGCCACGATAACGGTGAAACCACCCGTCTGGGGCTCCGGCCCCACCGGGCTGTTGCCCAAGACAGTGATGATCACCTGTTCCTCCACCCCTACTGCGTCAACAATGGGCTGAATAACTATTAGTTCAATCTCGTGGTAGGGAAGAGCCGTATCGTAGAGGTCTCGGGTCTCATCGTCGTCCCAATACTCACCACTATCCTGGTTCCATCGCGTCGGAGAAATGTGGGACACCTCTCCCAGGAAGATCAGATCCGCCTGATCTATCATCTGTTCGCGGGTGAGCGCTATGTACTCGGCTTCAAACTCGACCCTGACAGGTGTGTTTCCCTCGACGGATGGGGCGTCTCCATCTCGATTCTCGGAGCAAGCTCCCAAGAATGTAGCGCCCAGCCCTAGTATCAAACCGACGATCAGAGCGCCAGCCAGCCTCGATTTTAACCTATAGCTCATCCTTCCTCTCCCTCCTTACGGGTAAGCAACGGTGACACCCGTCCTGTCATCCAACTCGAGCGAGCGTTTGTAGGTCAATCCGGTAGAGTACCCCGAACACATCGTTGCTCTACTTGGATCGTTCACAGTACCGGGACAATATGTGAGTTGGGTATGGTCTAATCCAAGAGCATGTCCAAATTCGTGGGCGGCGACAGACCAGGCATCTAATTGGTCGGACGCAGGATTCCCAGCGCCCGTGTACCACGTCTCAGCACTGTCGTACTTGATTTCTATTTGGTAGATAGTCGAGCCACTGATCCACCTGGTTGTACTCGCCACCGTATTCCCCACACCATCAATTGCACCATATTTCACATAGTTGGTAGTGTACGTATCCCTGTACCATATCCAACTTGACTCCGGCACATTTGTCCAGGCGTTTGCCCCCCTATCTGTCGGATCACTGAATCCTGATGGTAGAGAAGAATGGAATCTGTAGAAACCGGTGCTTGTTGGCCAGGTACAACCGATAACGTAAGCTCGGACAGTCTGGCAGGTGATGAACATCATAACCGGTGTGAGGACCAGAGCGGCGACCGTTCGCAACTTGAGAGTTTTCATAACAAATTTCTCCTCTTCAGTATGGGCTCAATGTATACGTAGCGATCAAGGTCTATTCCATTAACGGACAAATGGACATCTCGACTGACCGCCGCGCTTCCCAGGCTCTCTATAGTCTGAGGACGTTCTGGAGAGGCTTGAACCTGGTATGGATCTCGGTGTTCCTCTTACAGGGACTGCATCTATAGTCACGCCGGCAAGATGACGGTTCTTGAACAACGACGACGGCGACACCAAGTATCAGCAATGCCAGGATTGTACAAGAGATAAATGAACTTTTCGCGTCTTGGGCTCATAGATACCCTCCGTGAGTATTTTCCGGCGCGTCCGATGAAAGTGAACTTCAAACTCACCGGATGGCTACAAACGCCCTACGCTATGTTAACCGTGATGTAGGCCCCCCTACCGTGCCATTGCCCCGGACAGGCTCACGCCCTCTGCGCAGGGTTGCGGTAGTGTTGGATGCCATTGTCTTGGGTGCAGCACCCAATGTATATCCTGCCACACATTCGACGATTTGTCCCTGTGGAAAACCACAGTTTTTACCCTGTGGATTTCCACAGATCGTCCGACAGATGCTCGTGCACCCACGCCGCCGCTTCCAGCCACGAGCCGACGTCCAGTTTGCCCAAGATATTCGTCACGTGGTACTCGACCGTCCTCGTTGTCACGCGCAATGCCGCTGCGATGCCCTTGTTATCCAACCCCCTCGCCAGGAGGCGCAACACCAAGGCGAAGCCCCAATTGGTGTCAGAGGCGCCTCCTTCCGGGACTTTGAACCAGAGTAGGGCGAGGAAACCCCGTCCCTACTCCGCGCCAAACAATGACGGAGGTAGGGTGGAGTCCACGTCACGGAGGCAGCCTTCCCATTTCTCCTGGTCGTACAGGGCATCGCGGGAGATGACGCAGGCGCGGTAGGCGTCGGCCAGCCCCTGCACCTCCGCCAGCGCAGCCTCCACGCTCCTCTCGCCGTTCACCACCTGTGTGTAGGCGCGGAAGAGCCAGTACTCTACCCCGTGCAGCCACGGCTGTTGGGCGGCGGTCACGATAAAGGAATGGGGGTCTGCGTCGGCGACCGCTGCGAGGTAGGCGTCTGTTCGTTCGGGGCTGACCCGTTGGCGGTACACCTCCGACTCGGCGAGCGAACGGCGGGCCGGAAGCCCCTGCACCGCCTCCGGCTGCCCGCTGAGGAAGTTGATCCACTCCCAGCAAGCCTGGGGGGCACGAGATTGCGCCGAGATAAGGTAGCCTTTGGCCTGCACATACCCGCTGCCCCCGCCACCGGCGGGCAAGGGCGCGACGCCAAGATTCTCGGCCCCGTCCTGATGCAAGTACGCCGACCACGCACTGCTGACCATCCACATTGCCGCTCTGCCGCTGCGGATGAGCGACTCCCATTCCATCAGGGCCGCTCCGCTTGGTTGGGTGAGGTCAACGGCGAAGTGGGGTTGGACGCGGTGCACGGTTGCCAGGTCGGTGTAGCGGCGCAGCGCCGCGACCGTCGCCGGTGAGTCAAAGGATAGCGCTGGTGGGTTCTGGGTCTCATCGAGCAAATCCGCCCCCCACCGTTCGAGGATGAGGGGGAGGACATAGTCGGCAAAGGGTTCCGGGACAAAGCCGTACTGCAGTATGTCTTCCCCCTCGCCTTGGGTCAACGCAATGGCTCGCGCCACAAACTCGTCGTATGTCCAGTCCGACCGCGGGTAATCCACACCGGCAGCGTCGAAGAGGTCGCGCTTGTATTCGACGACGTAGGGCACCAGTTCGGCCGGCAGGCCGCGCAGGTCTCCCTGCCAGGTGAAGGGTAAGAGGGCGGCGGGGAAAAAGTCGTCGGCGGGATAGGAGGGTTCGGCGTCGAGGAAGGGCCGCAGGCTCAGCACGGCGGCCACGTCTTGCGGCCCGCGAAAGTCGGGGGGCGCCAGAAAGCAGTCGGCGGCAGCGGCCAGACCAGCGAGGTCGGGTAGAGTGGCCGGGGAATCGAGGGCGGCAATCTCGACTGCAATGTCGGGGTGGGTTTCGTGGAAGCGTATCGCGAGATCGAGGTATCGTTGTCGGTCAGAGGAACCAGCGCCGGCAATGAAGGTGATAGTGACAGCCCCCTCCGGCGTCTCGCGGCCTTCCCCTTCTCCGACGGTGAAAGGGGGAACGGGGGTGATGCTGGCGAGGCGTTCTCGCTCCTTGCGCATCAACTCGATGGCCTCCACGTTGGCCTCAGCCAGGGCATCCTCGACCGATTTCTCGCCGGAGAGGATGGCGTCCAGAGCGGTGAAGAGGGCCTGTTCGCCACCTCCCGTGCTGGCCTCGAAGGGACGGGGATGCCCGTGTTGAATGACATACTGGAGAACGGCGGCCGTCTCTGTGTCCAGACTCTCCCAGTAGCCAGTATTCTCGGCAACCGAGCGGCGAGCAGGAAGGGGAGAGCCGAAGAGCAGGCCACTGATCCTTTGATAGGTGAGGAACTTTATCCACCGCCAGGCAGCCTCAGGATAACGCGTACCCGCACTCATTGCCAGCGCCTCTATCGGGAAGATTGGAGTGAGACCACGTGTATCCACTGGGAACGGAGCAATGCCCACATCTATTTGCGGGGATGGCAAACGCCACAAGGTGTCTGTCCATATAGCCGCCACTTTCCCGTCGTATAATGCCTGCGGGTTGTCTATTGACACGGGATATGTGATGACCGCCTCTGCGTACAGGCCGGTATACCATCGTACAGCCTCGACGACTTCGGGCCGGTCGAAGCGGGGCATGGGCGGGTCGGAAGTGTAGTCAATCAGAGGTACTCCAGCCCGGCTTTCAATAAGTATTATGGGACTGCGGACTTTGAAGGCAAATCCCCACCGTGTTACCTTGTCTCCATTGCGCTCTGTCAGTGCCTGGGCCTTGGCGATCAGGTCTTCCCACGTCCACCCCGGCTCCGGGTAGGTCACTCCTGCAGCGTCAAAGAGACTCTTGTGGTACATAACTATATTAACGCCCAGTACCACAGGTATGGCCCATGTACCGTTACCCCATTGGTAACCCTCCAAAGCACCTGGGTAAAAATCCTCCGGATGAAAATCTGCATCGGCTTCGATAAATGGTGTGAGATCACGGACTCGACGTGTGGCAACCACGTCTGTACTCATGGGCATATTGATTGGGAAAACGTCGGCCACACGCGGCAAGTCGGGCCATTTGATTTGGTCAAAGCCCTGCGTAAAGTCAACAGGGCCCAATAGTTCATCATAGGAGATGAACTGGATGCACACGTCGGGGTTGGCCTCCATGAACATGGCAGCCAGGTCTTTGTAGGCATCTCGCTGCCAATCACTGATGGCGAACCGGATTGTAACCGGCTCTGGAGTCTGTTCGACAACTCGTTCTGTGACCTGGGCCTGGGGTGGAGGTTCCGGTTCTCCAATATTTTCTTTGCTTTCCCTACCGGTACACGTGGTCAACAGTAATCCCGTTGCGGCGACGAGCAATAGGCTGTGCCAGAGTTGGGCATGTCTCATCCGGATCGCCTCCATAGGTGACCGGCACTTGCACGATTGACTCTGGGCATCATCTGCTGATGCTGCGACTGCCATCTTGAATCAACAAGTACCGGTCACCCGTGTGGTTTTTGCGCATATTCAAGAGAGGCTACTAACAATTTTCACATCTCAAAAAGATCAGGTAGGGTTTGTGCCGGAGCACTGCCAGCAGCACTCCTCCCATATGATTGGCCTCTGTTTCTGCTGTGGAGTCTGTGGGCAAGTAATATTGCCGCAAACGCCACTCTGCTCCCACCGCTTCCAACAATGGGGAGCAGGAAGGCAATACGCTGCTGCCGGTACGGGCAGCACGAAAGCCGTTATCGCCAGCAAGAATGACGCTGCCAGCATCACCGCCAGCACTCGCAACATCCTCCGCTGCATTCTACTATCCCTCGCCATCTCTGTCACCTCCCTTCTGCCCGGACTTTCCGGTCACCTCGTTGCGCCTGCCATCACCCATCTCGTGCATCCCATCACCTCCTCCCTCACTCGGCGCCTCCTTGCACCTGTCTCTTATACACATCT
>JAOAAG010000414.1 GCA_026418995.1 Anaerolineae bacterium | reverse complement strand
TCGGAGATGTGTATAAGAGACAGGTACATGATCATCGAAATTACGCACGATAGTGTAGGTTTGTCCCAGCGAGGCGCCCAGATCGCCTGAGTAGAGAATTTTAGAGACCGGGTCGTAGACCTGGAAGTTAGCGGGCGAGTGCATGAAGTGAGCTGGCAAGACCAACAGCCGGCAACCGTTCAGGTCTATCGTCTGGCCCTCATCGGGTATGGGCAGGATACGATCCACCACGATCTCGTCCACGCCGAAATGGGCAATGAAACGGATCCAGGGGCGGGGCAGGTGAGCCATAGCCTCCGTCACCATCAGCCACCCATTGGCCGCCGCGACGATATCAGGGTCCTGGTGAGAGAAGAAGATGTGTTTGAGGCTGCTCAGCGGGGTGACGGTGGACAGCTCGTCCAGCACAGACGAATAGACCTTGTGACCACCAGGGTCCAACAACATCGCGTGGCCCCGGTGGAGGATCACATGCTGGTTGGCCTGCACCATCTGCCCAGAAGTGAAGTCCTCCAGCAGCACATTTTTATGCTCCGCATTCTCGAACAGGACCTGGGTGGGCATGTCACACCTCGCCGGACATCAGATTTTCAAACAACTCTCTGCTGAAACCGGTGACCTCGAGGAATTGCTGGACGCGCTTATCGTCGTAGGATTGGAGCATGATGTTCAGGTCCAGGTCCATCACCTTGTTCAGTGCCGCGTAACGGGCCTCCTTCTGCGGGTCGTCGGCGTACTCGGTGTCCACGATGTATCGGGCCGCTATCGTGCGACAGTAGGCCATAGCCGCGATCACGTAACGGGGCTCCAGCCCGACCTCGACATGGCGATAGCCAATGCGGTAACGGTTGGCAAAATAGTCGTCTCCGTAGACGCCCTCAGCCAGGCTGACGAGCCATCTCCGCAGATGGCCCTTCAGTGCTTCGATACGGCCGGGCTTGGCGTAGAGGATGGCGCGGGTCCGCTCATTTTTCTCCAGGTTGGCGTAGAAGTTATCCACGATGGTCGCTGCGTGCTTCTCCAGTGCCGGCTTCATCTCGGCTAATAAACGGCGGTCCTCTTCGGTAAACCCGCCCAGGCTGGCCACCTCATTGATAAATGAAGTGTTCATTGGCGTGCTCCTACCCCAGTATGTTTGCGACTGCTTGCGCACCTTCCTGCGTTTCCAGGAAGGCCATACCAAGGTTGACATTTTTGCCCGTCAGGGTGACGAAAGCCGCATTCCTTCCTGCGTGGGTGATGATGACATTGCCCTCCGTGCCCTGGATGAGCGTTTGCTGGAGCTGACCGCGACCCAGTTGCCCCACGGACCGGGCAGACAGGCTGAGGACACCGGCCGCCACCGCCCCAACGCGCATCTGTTCCATCTGGGGAGGCAGCACTGCGGCGATGATCAGCCCGTCCATACTGATGACGACTGCTCCCTGGATATCGGTAGAGTTATTCACCAGATTACGCAGGGTCTCTTCCAGTTGCTCACTACGTGATCTGCGCGTTTCCATGGTCATGGTCTCCTTTCTGTCCTCTTTTTCTCTCCAGCGTCTTTCATCCAGACGCCGCATCCCTTCCATGATTAACAGCGACCAGGGGGTATTGACTGTGCGAGCTGGCGGCGCCACACCCTGTTCCACTTCAAACTCGCCGGTTTCCCAGCCCAGCAATTCGTAGACCGCCTCCTCGCCGATGACGCTCCCGAACTGAGCGTGCACGACCTCGCCGCCGTCGAAGTACACTGTAATCTCCTGCCCCGCATGCCTGACGATCAGGCGAGCCCGCACACCCGCCTGACAGTGTAATTGGATCAGGTCGGCAATGGGGATATCGGTAAGGTCACCTGTCAGGGCCATCGCTCCCTCTCACTCATCTTAAGGTTCAACCCAGGCCTGGCGGATCTGCCGGACGGCCTGTTCCGTGGCCTGAGCATATTCTCTACCTGGTGGCACCAGTATGGCCAGGACGAGATCGTACTGGCCAGCGCGGACACGTCGGCAGACCAGCCGCTGGCCAAACTCATCTCGCAGGATCACCTCCTCCATTTCCCGCAGCCCTACCTGCCCGCGCACCTGGTCAAACGCGCGTCTGATGAACGCGACCATAGCCGCCGGTGCGGAAGCTGCTGCCCCGTCCGGCAGTGCCACTAGCGGAAGCCCCGAGGCATCAGTCAGGACGCCAGCTTTGAAGCCGTTCTCCACCAGCAAGCGCCGCATAATCTCTCTCACCCGCCCCCGGCTCATTGCCTCCTAAACTCCTTTCACCTGACTGGCCAGTCTGCGCTGTACGTCACGCATCACCGCCAGTACTGCAGCCTGCAGCGTCTCGGAGACGCCCAGGCCCTGCACCGCCACAGCCTCGTAACATGGGTAAGCATGTACTCCCAGGGCCTCCTTCATCTCGGCCACCGGCAGCGCATCCGGCAGGTCGCGCTTGTTGAATTGCACGACGCATGGGAAACCCGGCAGGGCATAGCCCATACGGACCAGATGCTGCTGCATATCCTGCCACGAGGCAAGATTGTCCTCCAGGCGCGTGGCCTTCGAGTCGGCCACGAACACTACGCCGTCAGCGCGGCGCAGCACGGTTTCGCGGGTGGCCTCGTAATATACCTGCCCCGGCACCGTGTACAGCCCAAACCTGGGACGCAGGCCGCCGACCGGCTCCAGCTCCAGTTGCAGAAAGTCGAAAAATATGGTGCGGTCTTCATGCGTGTTGAGGGTGAAGAGTTCGCTTCGTTTCTCTGGATTCACCCGGGCGTGAATTTGCTCAAGGTTGGTCGTTTTACCGCTCAACGCAGGGCCGTAGTAGACGATGTTCAGATTAATCTCTCGCTGCTTCCAGTTGATGAACATGCTATCCGCGTCCAGACCTCAGGGTACGGGCTGTTGATGACGACCGTTGCCCGCGAGAGGAAAGTACAACGTAAACTTCGTACCTTGCCCCACCTGCGACTCCACGGTGATGTCGCCGCCATGCTCGTGCATAATGCTATGCGAGATAGCCAGTCCCAGGCCGGTACCGTGCTCTCCTTTGGTGGTGAAGAAAGGCTCGAAAACACGGGGCAGAATCTCCGGTGGGATGCCCACGCCCGTATCGGCCACGCAGACGTACACCCCGTCACAGCCAGCGTGGGTACAGATGCGCAATGTACCGCCTTCTGGCATGGCATCGCGCGCATTGACAATCAGGTTCATCAACACCTCCCCGATTTGATCAGGCGCGATCATAACCGGGGGCACGTTGGGATCGAGCTTGCGCTCGACATGGATATTGTGCTTTTGCAGTTCTTTTCCCACCAGGCTCAGTGTGTTCTCAATGACCTCGTTGATGGCCATCTTCCGCCGCTCTCGGCGTGGCGGCCTGGCGAAGTCGCGCAACTGTTCGGTCAGGCGGGCGATAAGCTCAATCTGCTGCTGGATGGCGTCCAGTCCCTCCTGAACACTCTCTTCCTGCGGCAAATTCTGCCGCAGTAAGTAGATATGGAGAAGAATGGCGCTGAGCGGGTTGTTAATCTCGTGAGCCACCGAGGCGGCCAGACGGCCCAGTGCGGCCAATTTCTCATTATGGCGCAGAGCCGCATGGGCCTTTTCCAGCTCACGGGTGCGCTCAAGCACTTTTTGCTCCAGCGTGGCATTCAGGTCGGCCAGTTCATCCGTAACGGCCTTCAGGCGCAGCATAGCCCGCACCCGTGTCAGCAACTCCACATTGTCAATCGGCTTAGTGATGAACTCATCTGCTCCGGCGTCGAGTATAGCCGTGACCTCCTCTCTGGTCGGATGCGCCTTCGTCGCTATGAGGGGGATGAAGGGAAGCACAGGGTCGGACTTGAGGGATCGGATCAGGTGCAGCTCGTCGGCATCGGGCAGGCTCAGCTCCAGCAGAATCAGGTCCCTGTCTCTTATACACATCT
>JAOAAG010000410.1 GCA_026418995.1 Anaerolineae bacterium | reverse complement strand
AAGAAGGGCATCACCAGGCTCCTCGGGTAGGACTCGAACCTACAGCCAACCGGTTAACAGCCGGCCGCTCTGCCTGTTGAGCTACCGAGGAACGCGCTTGTATTATACCGCCTGGTGCGCAAATAGTCAAGCTTCCGTATTCCTTGTGCAAGGGCACAGCAAAGTTGCCATCTTGGCATTTCGGTGGTATAATACCTAGCGAGGCTGGCAACGGGTGCTTGCAGAGCCTCGGATCGAGTCCAATGAACGATTCGTTCCTTTCGACATTTCTGAATAAGCGTCGTTCAACAGCCACCACCCTGCTTCGCGGCCCTCACGCTCCCCTCCTCAGGGTGGTAGTTTGGTTTATGGTAACGGTATGGCGCACCAGCGTGGACTGGCGCTCCAAGCGTCCCCTTCTTACCCGTACGACCGCCCACTTCAGTATCATCGCATTGGCTCTGCTTGCCGCCCTCGTCAGCGGGGTGAATCTTTACCTGCCTCGTGCTTCCGCCAGCCTGTCCACAGCAGAAATCGCGGCCTTCAAGGCGACCTACCTCAAGGGTGAGGTCACGCCCTCTCCGCAACCGGTGCAGTATCTTGCCCCTGCCAGCATTACCCGCCGCTTCATCCCCCACACGACGATCCCCAGCCGGTTGAGGGCACAGGTCATTACCTACACCGTTCAGGCAGGCGACACCATATTCGATATCGCCGCCACCTTCGGGCTCTCGCCGGAAACCGTGGTGTGGAGTAACCGGGAGGCGCTGCAGGATGCCCCCTGGCTTATTCAGTTGGGGCTGGAGCTTTTCATCCTCCCCGTGGACGGCGTGTACCACACGGTGATGAGCGGGGAGACGGTGGAGAGCATCGCCGAGAAGTATGGCGTTGACCCGGCGGTACTGTACAACGAGTGGAACGACCTGGAGGAAGGGGAGCTCCTCCGGGAAGGACAGCAGCTCGTCGTGCCGGGAGGCCGGGGCGAGGAGATCGTCTGGACACCGCCACAGCCCCAGTATGCCGTCGCGGGCAGCCGCTATAGCTACGGAGTGTGCTCCGGCCAGACGTTCACCGGGCCGGGAGCCACAGGGTGGTTCATCCTCCCCACCGGAAGTTCCCGCGTCTCGGGGTGGTATTTCCGGGACCCCCGCAACCCAGGCCACATCGGCATAGATTATGCCTGCCGCGCAGGCGACCCGATATACGCCTCTGAGAACGGCGTGGTGACCATAGCCGGCTGGAACGGCGGCTACGGCATTCTGGCCGAGGTCAGCCATGGCAACGGCTTCACGACCCGCTATGGCCACCTCAGCGATATTATTGTAGGCTGTGGAGAGTCGGTCTTTCAGGGCCAGTTGCTGGGCTATTGTGGCAGCACCGGCTATTCCTCCGGTGCACATCTCCACTTTGAAATCCGTTACAACGGCGTACCTCAGAATCCTCAGAATTACCTGCCTTGATGCCGGAAGATGGAAGGGGTACAGCAGCACCTCCGGCTATTCCACAAGCGGTCGGGCCAAACGGGGAACCTGGTCCTCTATCGCCGGATCGAGCAAGCACTGGCACGGGCTATCGCATGGATGTTGACCACATTGTACTCTCTGATAGGAGATCGGCGTAACTGGGCTCCCCTGCTGGCACGCTTCAGCGCTCACCTGGCGGTTGTCCTGGTCGCGCTGATGGCGGTCTGGACAGCCCGATTCGAGTGGCCTGCTCTGGCCTCCTCCTCACCGCCGGTCTATAAACTGCCCGAATTAGGCAGGGTGGCTCTCTTCCCTATCCGTGGGCCGGATAGGTCTTTTGAGAGATCAGCCGTCAGCCTGAGCAACCATACCATTCTTCGCCTGGCCCAGCCCCATACCGTCATTCCAGACCGCCCGCGCCTGAGCGTGATCACCTATACGGTACAGCCGGGCGACACCGTCCTCTCCATCGCCGAGATGTTTGGCCTGCGCCCCACTACCATTATGTGGGCCGATCCAGCCATCGAGGATGCGCCTGACCTGCTACGCATCGGCCAGGTGGTGACGATATTGCCCATTGATGGCGTCTACCACAAGGTCGCGGCGGGGGAAACACTGGAGTCCATCGCCCAGAAATACAAAGTGGAGCCTGAGGCGATTGCCACATGCGAGTATAACAAGCTGGAGCCGCCGGACTATGCGATTACCGAGGGAATGTACCTGATCGTGCCCGGCGGCGAAAAGCCCTACGTCCCCAAAGTGGTCACAACCTACACGGGGGCCGTGCCTGAAGGGGCAAGGGGTACCGGGCGCTTTCAGTGGCCGGTGCTGGGCGTGATTACGCAGGGGTACTGGTACGGTCACCGGGCGATTGATATCGGCGCCCCCTCCGGCAGCGCCGTGCTGGCCTCCGACGGCGGGTTCGTCAGCTTCGCGGGATGGACGGATGTGGGGTATGGCTATCTGATCGTGATTGACCATGCCAACGGCTTTGCCACCTACTATGCCCATCTGAGTGGCATCTACGTTAAGGAGGGGCAGGCCGTCGCCCGGGGCGATGTCATAGGAGCAGTGGGCAGCACGGGCTGGTCCCAGGGCCCGCACCTGCACTTCGAGGTGCGCTACTACGGCGTGCTGCAGAACCCGAGGGCTTATCTCCCATAAAGTAACAGTGGCCTCAGGTGACGGTCACCTTGAAGGTGACCGTCACCTGAGTTAATGCCACCGACCTGAAGCCTCCATCCCCTAACCCCGAGCGTTCATCAACCCTTGCCTGACGCATATCCCTGGGGTATAATCCGCGTCAGGTGAGCTAAGACTAAGGACGGTTGCAATGCGCATTTTTATTACCGGAGAGAGAGGGCAACTGGGCCGCGCCCTCCGTGATGTCCTGACCGCTCAGGGACATGTGCTCTCTGGCTGCGATCTGCCGGAACTCGATATCACCGACCGCATGGCCATCGTTACAGCCATACGCAACTTTGCGCCTGAGGTCGTGATTCACGCTGCCGCCTGGACAGATGTGGACGGCTGCGCCCGTGACCCGGAGCGGGCTTACCAGGTCAATGCCGTCGGCACGCAGAACGTCGCTCTGGCCTGCGCGATATGCGACGCCGTACTCCTCTACGTCAGCACCAATGAGGTGTTCGACGGCACGGCTACCGAGCCATACCATGAGTGGGATCATCCCCGTCCGATTAACCCCTACGCCCGCTCGAAAGCCGCCGGAGAATGGTTCGTCTCGCACCTGCTGACCCGCTTCTACATCGCCCGCACTGCCTGGCTCTATGCCCCTGGGGGGCGTAACTTCTCCAATCCCCGTCGCATTATCGAGCTGGCTGACGAGCGCGGCGAGCTGGCGGTGGTGAGTGACGAGGTGGGCAACCCCACGTATGCGCTAGACCTGGCGCAGGCTGTTGCCAGGCTCATTCACACCGGCGCTTACGGCATCTACCACCTGGTCAACGACGGTTACTGTTCCCGCTATGAGTATGTCTGCCGGGTACTGCAACTGGCGGGCCGGGGCCATATTCCGGTCAGGCCTATCGCTCTGGCCGATTTCAGGAGGGCCTCCACCCCACCGCGCTTCGCGCCGCTGGCTAATACTGCTGCTGCCGCGCTGGGCATCACCTTGCGGCCATGGCAGGAGGCAGTAGAGGAATTTCTGGCCTCGACCGAGAACTCGCCGG
Organism: Anaerolineae bacterium; assembly: GCA_026418995.1. GTDB lineage: Bacteria > Chloroflexota > Anaerolineae > B4-G1 > B4-G1 > JAOAAG01. Next base: position 6,218 of record JAOAAG010000410.1, on the reverse strand, counting down.
TTAGGGGACAAGCGTGATTGATGACTTCGTATCGGTAGTTATTCCCAACTGGAACGGCGCCCACCACCTGCCCACATGTCTGGAGAGCCTGCGCGGCCAAACCCACCCCCACTTTGAGACTATCGTCTCCGACAACGGCTCCTCTGATGGTTCACTGGAGTTGCTTAAAGGTAAATACCCCTGGGCGCGCGTGCTGGCGCTGGGAGAGAACCGGGGCTTTGCTGGGGCCTGTAACGCTGGCATACGGGCCGCCCAGGGCGAGTTCATCGCCCTGCTCAACAACGACACCGAAGCCGACCCGCGCTGGCTGGAGGAGGTCGTTGCTGCCTTCAGGCGCCATCCCGAGGCCGGCATCGTGGCCTCGAAAATGCTCCTCTTCGACCGGCGGGATACCTTCCATACCGCTGGAGACTTCTATCGAATAGATGGCATCCCGGGCAATCGTGGGGTCTGGGAAAAAGACACCGGGCAGTATGACCGGGAGGAGTACGTCTTCAGCGCCTGCGGGGGCAGCGCAGCGTACAGGCGGGCTATGCTGGACCAGATCGGGCTGCTGGATGAGGATTTCTTTTACTCATGCGAGGACGTGGACCTGGCCTGGCGGGCTCAACTAGCCGGCTGGCGCTGCGTCTACGCGCCCCGCGCCGTGGTCTACCACAAGCTGAGCGCCACTGGCGGCGGAGCGACCGCCAGCTTCTACGACGGGCGTAACTTCATCTACCTGCTGGTCAAGGACTACCCCGGCGACCTGTGGCGCAGTTACTGGCGTGCCATCCTGCGCGCGCAACTGCGTATCGCGGGCGAGGCCTTACGGGCCTGGCGCGGTAAGGAGGCGCGGGCACGCCTGCGCGGGCAATTGACCGGCATCTGCCACATTCCCAAGATGCTCGCTAAACGCCGGTCGGTGCAGCGTAGCCGCACCGTTGACCGAGCCTACCTGGAGCAAATCCTGGAACACACTCAGTAACCGGAGGCACTGACAATGAAAGACCGTAAACTGCTCATGATCCCCGGTCCGGTGGAATTCACCCCTGAGGTGATGCAGGCGATGGGCATGCCCACCACCAGCCACCTGGCCCCCAACTTCATCGAAGTGTTCGGGCAAGCGCTGGAGAGGCTGCGCGACGTTTTCCTGTGCCCCGCCGGACAGCCCTTTGTAGTTGCCGGCTCTGGCAGCCTGGCTATGGATATGGCCGCTGCTAACCTGGTGGAGGTGGGCGACGCAGCGCTGGTGGTCAACACCGGCTACTTCAGCGACCGCTTCGGCGCGATCCTGGAGCGGTACGGAGCGCAGGTGACGCATGTACGGGCTGCGGCGGTGGGTGGTGCTCCCACGCTGGAAGAGGTGGAGGCCGCGCTTAACGCCGGGCGCTATAAGCTGATGACGATCACCCATGTTGACACCTCCACCGCTGTTGTGGCTGATGTGAAAGGACTGGCGGCCCTGGGGCGGAAGTACGGCACCCTGGTGGTGGTGGATGGCGTCTGCTCGGTGGCGGGAGAGGCATTGCGGCAGGAGGAGTGGGGGGTGGACCTGGTGCTTACCGCTTCTCAGAAGGCCCTGGGTACGCCGCCTGGCCTGGCGCTGGTGATGGCCGGCCCCCGGGCGCTGGAGGCTTTTCGCCGCCGCAGCACGCCTGTGGGTTGTTACTATGCCGACTGGACCAACTGGTTGCCGATTATGGAAGCCTACGAGGCCCGTAAGCCGGCCTATTACGGCACGCCGCCTGTGAACCTGATCTGGGCGCTCAACGTAAGCCTCGGACAAATCCTGGAGGAGGGCATGGAGCCCCGTTGCGCACGCCACCGCCGGCTCAGCAATGCCTTCAAAGCGGCTATGGGCGCTCTGGGGCTGAAACAGGTCCCGCTCAGCCCGGAGCTGGCGGCCACCACGCTGACCGCCGTCTACTACCCCGAGGGAGTGGATGGGGGCGCGTTGCTGGGTTACATCGGGGCGGCGGGGGTCATCCTGGCCGGTGGCCTGCACCCGGAGATCAGGACACGTTACTTCCGCATCGGCCACATGGGCGCGGTCAGCCCTTCCGATATCCTGGTCACCGTGGGGGCGATCGAGCGGGGGCTGGCTCAGGCGGGATACAGCTTTGAGGCCGGCGTCGGGTTGGCTGCGGCGCAGGCTGCGCTGATCAGATAGGAGATGCGGTCTGTGATGTACAACAGAGTGAACGCTGCAACAGTGGCTGAACTCAGGGGTATCGTCGGCGCGGAGAACGTTTTGCTGGCCGACGGCGATGCCGAAATGGTGGAAAGGTACACCCACGACGAGACGGTCGGGCTGCGTGCCATGCCGGAGGTCGTGGTGCGCGTCTCCTCGGCTCAGCAGATCGCGGACATTCTCAGACTGGCCCAGCGGGAGCGGATACCCGTGACCCCACGTGGGGCAGGTTATGGGCTGAGCGGCGGTGCCGTCCCGGTGTACGGCGGCATCGTCCTCTCCACCGAAAAGATGAACCGCATCCTGGAGATTGATCGGGAAAACCTGATGGTCACGGTCGAACCCGGCGTGATCACGGGCGATATCCACCGCGCGGTCGAGGCCGAGGGACTGTTCTATCCGCCCGACCCGGCCAGCCTGGACTCGTGCACGATCGGCGGGAATATCGCCGAGTGTGCGGGCGGCCCACGGGCGGTCAAATATGGAGTGACCCGGCATTACGTGTGTGGCCTGGAAGCGGTCCTCCCTTCCGGCGAGATCATTACCTGCGGGGGCAAACTGGTCAAAAACGTCACCGGCTACGACCTGATGCAGTTGTTAATCGGATCGGAGGGTACGCTGGCCGTGGTAACCAGGATTACTCTGCGGCTGCTGCCGCTGCCCCGCGTTCAGGTAGACCTGTTGGCCCCTTTCGACGACTTCCAGGCTGCTGCCAATACCGTTTCGGATATCATCGCCAACCGCATCCTGCCCACCACCATCGAGTTTATGGAACGGGATAGCATCCTGGCGGTGGAGCGCCTGAGCCAGAAGGAAGTCCCCTATCACGACGCGGCAGCCCATCTGCTGATTCAACTGGATGGCAACACCCAGGAGGCAGTGGATGCGGATTACGAGCTGGTAGCCGAGCTGTGCCTGAAGCACGGAGCAAGAGACGTGCTGGTAGCGAAGGACCGGCGCACCCGTGACCGTTTGTGGGAGGCGCGGCGCCTCATCATCGAGGCGCTCAAGCACGAAAGCCCGGTCAACCATATGGAGGATGTGGTCGTGCCGCGGGCGGAGATTCCGGCGCTTCTCAGGGGCATTAAAGAGATCGCGGCGCGGCATGGTGTACGTATCGTCTGCTTCGGCCATGCCGGTGACGGGAACGTGCATGTCAACGTGCTCAAGGACACCGTTCCTGAGCAGCAATGGGAGATGCTGGTGCCGCAGGTCACCGAGGAGGTCTACCGGCTGACGCTCTCGCTCGGCGGAGCGATCACCGGGGAGCACGGCATCGGCGCCACACGCCGCCGCTACCTGCCCTTGGCGCTTGACGAGGCCCAGATCGCATTAATGCGTGGGATCAAAGCCCTCTTCGATCCACATAACATCCTGAACCCGGGCAAGATTTTCCCATAACAGGCCAGCGCACCGCCAGCCACGGCCTGAACCGTACTCCGTATGCATGTTTGTTGCGTGCTATGTCGCAGCACCGGATACGGAGTACGAGCGTGTCTTTGCTTCCACAGCGTCACAGCCATCGTGTCGCTATGGTACGCGTTGGACCGCATGGAGTGAGCGTTACCCGATAACAATCGGTTTGACTGTCGTCCATAAGGGAGTAGAATGATGCCCTGAAGGAAGACCTTAAATCTCCTGGAGGTGTTCAATGCGCTGGGAAGAGTTGACTGCCCCCGAATTTGCTGCGGCGGTGCGTGAGACGGGCGTATGCGTGGTAGCGCTGGGTGTCATCGAAAGGCACAGTGATCATCTGCCGCTGGGCACCGACTATCTGGTGGGACACAAGATCGCTTGCCTGGCGGCAGAGAAGGAACCGGCTGTTGTCTTCCCGCCTTTCTACTTCGGCCAGATATACGAAGCGCGTTGTTTCCCCGGTACCCTCACCCTAAAGCCCACGCTGTTGCTGGAAGTACTCCAGGGCGTTCTGGATGAGATAGGGAGGAACGGCTTCCGCAAAATCGTGCTGTACAATGCCCATGGGGGAAACTCCTACTTGCTGGGTTTCCTGGCACAATCTGCTCTGTGGGAGGAGAAGCCTTACTCGTTGTACATCCCGCTCCGGAGGATGACGCCGGAGGGGGAAAAGGAATGGGAAGCCATACGGGACACATCATTTGGGGGACACGCCTGCGAGTGGGAGACCAGCCTGGTGCTGGGTACATATCCCCACCTGGTGAAGATGGAACGTGTGCCGGAAGCGCCGGGCGTTCCGCTCAAACGTATGGAGCATCTGCCCCCCACGCTGACTGGCATCTGGTGGTACAGCGACTATCCTGAGCACTACGCGGGGGATGCCCGCTCGGCAAGCGTAGGAAAAGGGGAGCTGCTGGTGCGCCTGGAGTCCGATTATCTGGCTCAGTACATCGCCGCCGTGAAGGCCGATCAGGTGGTGCCAGCGCTGGAGCGGGAGTTCTTCGCGCGAGTCAAGCAGGTGAGCGGGGCTTGAAGATTGCCATAAAGACCAGTGCGATGACCATCAGCGCAAGCCCCAGCGCGTCGAAGAGGATAAAGCGCTGGCCGGTCAGCGCGAGGGCATCGTGGCCGGGGGGGAGGGTGAGCCACATCCAGGTCTCGCCCACCACCCCGATGAGTTGCTGGACCATCACGATCAGGAGCAGGTGTCGGTAGCGCCCGGGGTGCCATATGGCCAGCGGGTAGGTGGCGTTCCACATCAGGAAAAGGATGCCCATTCCCCGGACAAGCACCTCGCCAGCCACGCCAGCCAGCTCGAAGCCCGCCACGTAAGCGGCCGGGTCAACTATGAAGGCCAGGGCGCAGCTAACGTTCCAGAAAAAGACGACGGCCAGCACCAGGCGGGTGGTCCATAAGGCCGCAGAGTAAGCCTTCACCATGTGAACAGCCCCCGGGGGTGAAATAATGTGGCTGGTCGGTTACTCCATTGCTGCTGCCGGCCCGTGTTCCTCGGCGGGGAGGAACACTCTCATCCCGTCGCGTTCGTCAATCACGTAAGCATGGGCCGGATAGCGCAGCACGATGGCGCTGATCCACAAGTCGCCTATGCTGGCGCCGCCGTTCACCGCGCCGAAGAGGGCCGCTGTGACGGCGACGGAAGGATACGCATTCGCCGCCAGCAGGATGATGCAGCAGGCCAGCAGGCTGAGGCTTGCAAGTGGGGCGAGGGCGAAAACCAGGTACTGATTGCGCCGGAAGGCATGCCCGGGCGCGGTGGTGTAAAAAAACAGCCCTTGCCATAAAAATCCATAGCGAGGCCGTACTCCATGGAGGCGTAGCGCGAGGCCATGCATTAGCTCATGCGCAGGGATTAAGAGAATGACGGCGAGCGCGAATTGAAGCAGGTCAATCGGTGTAACTACCACCTCTGCCGCCGGTGGACGACTGCATAGGCGGACAAGGAAGAAAAAGGTATGACCGAACAGGAAGAGCGCTGGAAACGCCAGTAGATTGATGAGGAGAACAAGCCCACGCTTTTGGCTGATTCTCCAATGCAGCGCTTCACGGTAACCGGCCGGCAAGTTAAATGCAGCCATCGTTTATCCAACCAGGGTTATTGCACGACAGGGATGTACAGTTGGAAAGAGGTATAAGCATGGTTCCTGCTGAGGTAGTCATTATTCCAGCCCCCGATAGCGTAGATTGAGGTGCCCAGCGCAGCCACGCCTGGGCTACGCCATTGCCCCACAAGCGGGGTCTCGAAAGCCACCCACCGGTCGGTAGAGGGGTCGTAACGCTCGCTGAACCCCAGGAAGCTGGTCCAACCGCCCCCTCCGATAGCATAGAGCTGCCCTACCGCGCTTGCCACTCCCAGCCCACCTCTCCCGATAGTGAGGGGGGCGCAGGTGTTCCATTCGTCGTTAGCCGGGTCGTAGGTCGCGCACGTGCTCAGTTCGCGCCTGCCGTCGTAGCCTCCCACCACGTAGAGGCGGTCTCTCAAGAGCGCGGCTGCGGCCAGTCCGCGTGCCATGTCCATAGGCCGGCCCTGACTCCAGCTATCTGTGTGCGCGTTGTAGATGAACACGGTGGAGACATATTTGGTGCCGTCCCACCCGCCGAACAGGAAGAG
>JAOAAG010000367.1 GCA_026418995.1 Anaerolineae bacterium | reverse complement strand
TACGCCGACCGCCACACCGACCAGCACTCCGGGGCCGACCGCTACACCGACCGCTACCTCAACCACTGCACCGACACAGACGCCGACCGCTACACCGACTGCTACACCGACGGCCACAGGAACGCCGACCCCTACACCGATGCCCACCGTGACACCGACCGCTACGCCGACGGTAACCGATACACCGTCTTCCCCGTAGCCGTACCGGGTTGTTGGAGATTGGGTTTGTAGAAGTCGCAGGTCTTTAGAGGATGTTATGAAGTCCACCATCCTATGCTTCATACTGATAGCCTCTACAATGCTGCTGATTTCCTGCAGCAACCGGGCCCCTGCCGTTCCCACCTTGGCGGAATCGGATACCGAGGGACCAGCCATCTGCCAGGAGACACGTCTCATTGCTGAGGGAGCACTTGGCCGCAGGGCAACAGTAGCCGAGGTGCCCTTTCAAGACCCCATCGCGGGGAGATCAGTAAACGCCTGCCAGGCAACGATGACCGGCACAGGCGCCGATTTCAGGAGCCCCGATGAGATCGTGCAGAAGCTCAGGACGGCCCTGGCCTCCAGAGGATGGCGCGAAGACACGGGATACACTGCCGATGGTCCGACCAGCACCGGCACCGGGATGGTCAGCGGCGGAAGGCTATGTTTGCTTACGGCTGGGGGGAAACCATCAGATGACCATCCGTGTCCCGCCGATAGGCCGATCCTCGAATGTGACGTGGCGCCCGAGCAACAGCTTTACACCATCACGCTCACTTGCACGCAGTAGCCTGCAGGCGTTTCACCCGGCCTGTAGCCCGTCCTTCAGGAATCGGCCAGTACTTGCCTGGAGCAGTCGCCCCGCTGGCTACGTTCAGGGTAAATCAAGATGAATGAGACAATACGGCGCATCGTCATCAGGTTGCTGACCTTAGTGTTACTGAGTGCCTGTGCAGCGCCCAACGGGGAAATCACAGACAAGTTGACCAGCGCATATCTGTGTGCCCCGGGCTGGATGTGCTATGAGGACCTCAAGTACGGCTTCGCCCTGGCGTATCCTGCGGAGTGGCAGGTCGCGATCACGATAGACGAAGAGGCGTCTGATGGCCTCACGATCATCAGACGCCACTCGTTTACAGGCCCGCAAGGCGCCCTCGATGTGGATATCTGGCCTATTTTCGAGCCGGACCTCAAGGGCTGGCTGGAGAAGCATAGCGCGGTCGGCGGTGCGGACCTGTACCCGGTGCTGGAGCCGAACGCCAGGGTAGCCGGAAGGCCGGCGGTAGCCTTTATCGGCGATCTGACGACGCCCCTTCCTATGTTCACCGTCTTTGTCAGCAAGGGAAAGTACGTCTATCGCCTGTGGTTCACACTGACATGTGATGAGGAAGAGGTCGAGATTATCCGTCGGCTTTTGGACTCCTTCCGCTTTTCGACCAGGCCGGTCCCTGCGGAGATACCGCCCGACGTATGGGGGGACGTGCAGCGCGCGTTCAAGCCCCCCAGGTGTGAGAGGTGACGGTCACTGATAGAAGTGACCGTCACCTGACTGAGGGTCCTGGGTAGTACCAACGTTCTATTGACGTCCGCAGGCAACTTGTGCTATTTTATAGCTGTGTTCGTTCCAGGCTGAGGCACAGCCCTACGCTTCGTTTGGCCTCAGGAAAGGAGGTGAGATGGCGAAGATGCTGTGACCAATACCTGTCACGTTTCCCCTCAATCCACGCATTGCTGCTGACTTCCCTCCCATATCGTCCCACTTGTGCGTCAATTTGACCGATCCAAGCAGGAGGTGCACGATGAAATGGCTCAGGCTTTTTGTTTCCGTGAGCCTGGGAGTGATCTTGCTGGCAGGTGTAGCGCTGACACTGGCATGGTCACAGCCGAGAACTGCCAGGGCAAAAGGAGAGATGCCCCCCGCCAAAGTGAAAGTGAAAGGGCGAGCGACCGGCACCACCGTTCCCCTGACACTGCCGGCCCCATACCTCAGTGCCCCCGATGTAGCCGATGCCCCGTATGATAACCCACCCGCCCCCAAAGTGGACGGCCTCATCAGCCCCGGCGAATATGCTGGCGCGGGCAAAGTCGTCTTCCCAGGCTATGGGGGCGACGTGGAGGTGTTCTTCAAGCAGGACGGCACGAATCTCTACGTGGCCTTTGAGCTGCCGGACAAGGTCAACCGCATCCCTGTGCCCCACGTCTCGCTCCTCGTAGACACGCTGGCCAATGGTGGAGGCGCGCCGCAGCCCGACGATTACTGGTTCATGGTCTACCGCAACGGTGGCGCGAGCGAGTGGCAGGGCACCGGCACGACCTGGACTCCGGCCATGCCGCCGCTGGCGTGGAATTATGGCGTCACGGAGACGATGTCCGGCTGGTCGGTCGAGTTCAACTTACCCTTCGACAAGCTGAACATTCCGGGAGGTGGCTTCCACACGCTGGGGCTGGCGCTGGGGAACGGTGGCCTCGCCTCGGGCGACCATTTCTGGCCAGCCGGCGCCAATACCAGGCGACCGGATACGTGGGGGGCCCTTGTCTCTTCCTCAGACTGGGGCACGTTTTACTGGAAGCCCGGCCCCTGGGAGGATTACGCCCCATCAGGCATGCCTGATTTCGACCAGATGCAGGTCAGGCCAACGTACTGCGGGCCCTTTGCGATGGCAAACTCGCTCTGGTGGTTCGATTCCAGGTTCGAGGCACGCCCGGCCGGGCCGACGCCCACGCTCCCCATCAACGATAGCTATCCGCTGGTCGAGCCTTATGGCAACTGGGATGACCACGACCCGCAGAATGTGATCTCATTCACGCTGACGCTGGGCAAGTATTTCAACACCGATGCCCTGGCGCCCGGCACGAACGTCTACGAGATGTACACCGGCCTCCAGCGTTACCTGCGCGACCAGAATCTGTGGGATGAGTACCTCGTCACGCTGGTCCACCAGCCGGAGTTCAGTTGGATCGCCCAGGAGGTGATGCGCAGCGGGAGCATAGTGCTGTTGATCGGTTTCTACGAGGAGGTCATCACGGGCACATGGAGCCGCATTGGCGGCCACTACGTCACCGTGGCCGGGGTGGACCCGAACGGTATGCGACTTGCCATCAGCGACCCGGCGCGGGACTTTGCAGAAGCAGGCGGCGCGGGGCGCGTCCTGAGCGGCACGCTCATCCTGCACTCCCCCATCACCCATACCGGTATGTACACGCTCCATAACGACGCCGGCAACGTCTCCCACGATGTTTACCACGTGATACCTTCCAGCAGCCCCGGTGGCATCTGGGCACTGGATGGATACAAGCCGTCGGATGTCCTCCTCGGCCCGCCGGGCCTCAACCCGAATCCAAAATGGGGAGGGCCGGTGGGACCACCGATGGGCGGCCCTATCCACGCCGAGATCGAGTACGCGCTGGCCGTCTCGCCCTACGATTGGAAAGCCAGTGGCCGCTGGGTGGAGGACGCGACCGTTCCGTTCTACGGGCGGCGCTTTGTCCCGTACAACGATTTCGCCCCCTCCGGCCTGCCTGACTTCGACCAGAAGCAGGATAATTGGGGCCAGATGGGCGGCATAATTCCTCAGTGGCGCTGGACACACTGCGGTCCGGTCGCGGCAGCCAGCTCGCTCTGGTGGTTCGACTCCAGGTTCGAGCTCAACGGCCTCACCCCGCCGGCGATCCGCAATACCTACCCGCTCGTCCGGGCATATAGTGCCTGGGATGACCATGACCCGCTTAACGTGGGTAACAATGGACTGCCAGCCGGCGGATTGGTCGAGGAACTGGCAAGACGCTCCGGCACGAACATGCTCTGTCTCTTATACACATCT
>JAOAAG010000360.1 GCA_026418995.1 Anaerolineae bacterium | reverse complement strand
AGATGTGTATAAGAGACAGGTGACCCGCAATACCAAACGGCGAGGTGAGGGGTGGTTGGCCGGGCAGGCAGATATCGGTAAGAGCACCCGTTTGGGATGGTATGAGGGGCTCAAGGCCATCCTGGCCGTTAGCCCTTCAGGTGTCCTCACCGGCTTCGGTGTGGCTCCTGCCAGCACTAAGGAACAGCCCCTCGCCGAAACCTTTTTCGCCCTGCGGGCCTTCCCTAACCCTCGCTGCCCATCGGTTGGTCGCGCTCACCGAGGCCGCTACTATGTGATGGACAACGGCTTCGAGGGGCAAGAGCATCGCCAGCGGTGGGCAGAGCAGTACGGGGCGTGGGTGATCTACCCTCCCAAGAAAACGGCCCGCCACCCTTGGCCCAAACCGCTGCGCCGGTGGTTAGCCCATCTCCGCCAGATCGTCGAGACCGTTGTAGACAAGCTCTGGAATACGTTCCGGTTGGACCGGGAGCGGCCTCATGACACAACGGGTATCCTCACCCGCCTGGCAACCAAGGTTGCTTTGCATAATTTCTGCATCTGGCTGAACCGGCGCTTGGGGCGCCCGGACCTGGCCTTCGCCGACCTGCTGGGCTGGGCATAATCTAACTCACACCAAACGTTATAGTAGTGTAAACCTTTATGACCATCCCTTAACCAGCATACTAAATCAGGGCGACGGCTTACATCTGTGCCTGGGTCAGATAAAGCCGCTGCATCTTGTTTTCCTCCCTCTCACGTATGACACCCAACCCAGGCCGTTAACTATGACGCCCTGCGTGCTTGTGTTGGTGCACACAGGGCGCCTGTGGTACCGTGCAGACCTCAGCGCAATGTAGGCGGCAGGTCAGAAGCCACGGGAGGGCGGTTCCCATAAGGCAACGCCCAAACATCCAGGTCAATGGCCAGCCTGGAGAAGAAGCTGCCAGGGGGCAGGTTGCCCGTCCCATACTCCATATCGGATATCGTTGCCCGCACGCGCAGTGTCTTTGTCTCCAGGATGATCTGTTTCCCCGCTTCTGCCAGCACAGGCTCGCCCTTCGGTGCCAGCTTGGTCCGCAGCGCTTCGTCGTGGAAGGCGTAGTCGGACATCACTACCTTAGTCACAGTGCGAATGTCGCTTTTGTCGAACAGCCAGACCTCGAAGGCGGTCACTTTGCTCGGCGTGCCTGCGCCGATCGTCTCCGAAATCCCCACACCGCACTCGCCCAGGAATTCGCCATCCTCGGCCTCGATACTGTACGAGGGGTCGTAATGGTCGTCTCCCAGGTGGTATGTGGTGCTGAACTGTGCCAGGGGCGGGCCCTCCGCTCCCCACTCTCTGCCCCTTGCGGGGGCCGGCTCCATCGGCTGTGGGCGCCGGGCCACTCTGGCACTCACTGGCTGCCTGGCCCTGACGCGGCTGAGGAACAGCAGGGCGGCGGCGCACGCCAGGACCACGAGGGCCACCCCACAGACAAGGAATATCGAGCGGAAAGCGCCTCCCCCTCCTGCGGGTTGCTCAGGGCGGGCCGTTGGGGCTGCCGCAGGCGTACCCTCTAAGGCCAGGGCCAGCTCACGTAAGCGGACCGCGTCCTGACCTCTGACCTCCCCGGCCAGCTCGTTCAAGCGGGCCGAGAGCTTGCCCTTCTCCCAGAATTCGGCCCCCAGCCGGGCGCGCGCTGCGTTGAGATCGCGGTCAACGGCATACTGACTGGCGACCCAGAGGAGGTAATTGCGCTGGAAGTCGGAGCGCAGGTGACTGGGCGTGGCGTTTCTGAGTTCGGTGGGCCAGACTTCCCAGGCGAAAAACAGCCCCACGATCAGGCCCACAATGACTCCCCCGATAAACGCGTTTCTGGGCTGTTTAAAGAGTTGTAAGAGTGTCTCCATGCTTTGCCCCCTTGCCAGGTGTACATCCTATCCGCTCGCCGACGGGCCGGCCACGAGCGCGGGGATTTCTTCGCTCTCCCTGAGGTGACAGTCGCTGCCTCCAGTAACCGTCACCTGGGCTGTTCAGCCTGCATTTTACCATAAACGGTGGTGGCACACAAATACGCACTCATTCAGGTGACGGTCACTTGCCAAAAGTGATCGTCACCGGAATACTATAGTACGATGTTCACCAGCCGCCCCGGTACGTAGAACACCTGGCGTGGCTCTCGCCCTCCCAGGTGCCGCTGCACGCTCTCGTCGGCCAGGGCGGCCTGGCGGGCTTCCTCTTCCGTGATGTCAGCCGGGACGTTGATCCGGGCCCGTACTTTCCCATTCACCTGGACAACCAGGGTAATGACTTCATCAGCGGCCAGCGTGGGATCAAAGCGCGGCCAGGACTGCTGATGGATGCTGTAGGGCCGGCCGGTCAGCGCCCATAGCTCCTCGGCTATGTGCGGGCAGCATGGGGCCAACAGCAGCAGCAACGTCTCAATCGCCTCGTCCCAGGCCTGTGTGCCATAGACGGTGCTTTGCCTGAATCTGTAAAGCGCGTTGGTCAATTCCATCAGTGCGGAGATGATGGTATTGAAAGTGAAGGCCTCCATGTCATCCGTGACGCGCTTGATCGTCTTGTGTGTCCATCGCCTCAGCGCCGCCACTTCGCGTGGGTCGGCAGCCGTTGCGCCGGCCGGGCGGTTTTCCGCCTGTTCCACCACCAGGTTCCACACCCGGTTGAGCCACTTGTGTACCCCTTCGATCCCGTGGGAGTCCCATGGCCCGCCCTGCTCCCAGCGCCAGCCGAACATCAGGTAGCCGCGCACGGTATCGGCGCCGTACCGCTCCACCAGGTCATCGGGTGACACCACATTGCCCCGGCTTTTGGACATTTTCTCGCCATCCTCTCCAAGGATGGTGCCCTGGTTGCGCAGCACGATCATCGGCTCATCGAAGTCAACCAGCCCCATGTCGCGCATCGCCTTGGTGAAGAAGCGGGTGTAGATCAGGTGCATGGTGGCATGTTCAATGCCACCGGTGTAGACGTCTACCGGCAGCCAGTAGCGGGCCTCTTCCATATCGAAGGGCACCGAGTCGGCATGGGCGGGCTCCCCCTCGCGGTAGTAGGGGCTCAGATAGGCGTACTGATACCAGGATGAGCATACAAAGGTGTCCATGGT
>JAOAAG010000279.1 GCA_026418995.1 Anaerolineae bacterium | reverse complement strand
AGATGTGTATAAGAGACAGGGTCTATCCCGCCTACCCCAAAGGCATCCACCTTGCCGTCCAGCTCGCGGTATAACCGGATCGCTTGCGCCACGTCCCCGTCCGTACCGATACGCTCGAGGGTGATCTCCTGCCCAAGCAGTGTCAGGGTGACTTTTTTGTCGCGGGTACTGCTACCCAGGCTGATGCTCACCGCTCGCTTCATCACCACCCTCCCAAGAGAAAGTTGACAGTCACCTCAGGGGATGCCTGTCAACTCATATGGCGCACAGGCGCGTCGCCAGGTTACATAACTGCACCAGGTCCAGCGGCTTGACGAGCACCGCATCCGCACGCTGACGGACTAACTCGGAAACCTGAGGCTCAAGCGTGGCAACGATGATGCGGGTGCCCCTCAGCCGCGGCTCGGAGCGTATCTGAAAGAGTATGCTGGTGCCGGAAATGTCCGGCAGGTTCAGGTCCAGCAGCACCAGCGCTGGCCTGGACGTGGCTAACTTTGCCAGAGCCTCATTACCGGTACGGGCGACCTCAGCGCTGAACCCAGCCAGTTGCAATGCTCTGGCCATGATCTCCGCCTGATCCTCGTGATCCTCTATGATCAGCGCCAGGGGCGTACTCAAACCCGTGCCTCCTACCACTGCATATGGCTACTGACTCAGGAGCATGGTCACAGTAGGATAGCACAAATCCGCAGCCTGTCAACCCGCCGTGGAACGCTACACCGCCTGTCACGGTAGCGTCCCTGTCAAGTGGGCGAATCAGACTGAGGGTCTCGCCCCCACAACGCTGCAACACAAAGTCGGGAGCTTCCGCACCCAGGAGAGGAATGACCACATCATCCCGTCCGGCAAGGTAAATGGCGTCGGTGCCTCTGACGGTCAGGCTGACGCTGTGCTCTTGCGCCGTAGATGGTACGGGCGTCTGGGCAGGCTCAGTCGGCTGGGTTGCAGGGGGCGCGCTCGTCTCCATAGCAGGTGGTTGTGTCGTGAGAGGCGTAACCTGGGAGACAGGGGGTTGCGCCGGCGTTTCCACCCCGGCCGATGGGGTACAGGCGATCAGTGATGCGCTCAGCAGCAGGGCAACGGCCAGAACAGCGAAACGATTGGTTTTCATGCTCATACCTCCTCGTCTGATTACTGTTGTGTCTCCATCCATGATACCGAGGAGGCGTTAATTCAGTGTTAGTCAGCAAGGCCCAGGGAGCAGACTACCCCGAGCGGTCTCCCTATGCCTCGATTCCCAGCCCCCACCTCCTGATTTCAGCGCGGAGATAGTCGGCCATATGCTGCATCTGGCTGGCTTCGGCCTGATGCAGTCCCTCCTCCTGGGCCGCGCAGGCTTCGCCGAGGCGTCCCATCAGCGCCAGTATACGTCCCCGCTGTAGATAGCCCAACAGGATGCGTTCCTGGTCCTGGATCGCCTGTGCCTGAGCCAGGCCGCGCTCGACGCTCGCCAATCCTGCAACATACTGGCCCTGTGCCGCCAGGCTAGCGCCGATGAAGATATCGGCGCCGGCCTCCAGGCTGCCGAAGTTTTGCGCAGCAGCTTGTTCCTTCCCGAGCTGGAGCAGCGGCAATGCCTCGTCCCACCTCCCTTGCTCATAACGGGCAATACCCAGGTTGAGCGTCCATAATGTAGCGCCGCGCTGGTCGCCGATCGTTTCGGCCAGAGCGCGGGCGTGGTGGTAGTGTTCGGCAGCCGCCTCCAGCTCTACCCGGTCTTTGGCCACCATGCCCAGGTGCCCGACGAGGTGTGCGGTCAGCCAGTGTGCATCGGCCTGACGAGAGGCGTCCAGCGCCTCCTGCAAGGTCGCCTCGCCGCCCCCAGTTCTCCCTGATTCATCAGCAGAATACCCAAGTTGCCGCAGGCAGTCGCCAGCGCGACCGCACTGTTCTCGCTGCGGGCCAGTAACACCGCTTCCTCCAGCACCCGCCGCGCTTCAACGAGACGGCTCATCCGTCCCAGCAGGCCGCCCATGCCGCTCAGCAAGTGTAAACGAGTCATTGGCTGCAGGGAAGAAAGCGCCAGGGCCTGGGCAAAGTAAGATTCGGCGACCGGGTAATTGCTCTGACCGGTCCCGGTAGCAGCCAGATCGGCCAGAATCGCGGCGCACAGATCAGGAGCAGTCGCCAACGGCAGGGCCGCCCTGAGCGTCGCACGGGCCGCATCGAGCTGCCCCAAACGGAAGTGGAAACGTCCCTGCCAGCGCAACGCTGCGGCCAGGGCCGGCCCTCTGGCCACAGCCGCCCAGGCGGTAGACTGCTGCAATCCCTGCCGGAAGGCCCCCAGCGTCTCCAGCAGGGAAAAATGATCCATCTGAGCTATGATCGCTGCGTCACTCGCATAGAGACTGTGATCCGGATGCGGTTCGCCGCGCAGGATGCGCTGGTAGAGAGTGGTGGTCTCCGGCAACGGTGCGATCTGGAGTTCACGCTGCAAATGCTGCCGGAAATTATCGTAGCAGCGGCGGGCAGCCTCACGTTGACCCAATGCCCAGTGACAGGCCATCTCCAGGCGAGCGGCTGTTTCATTCAACGGATCGGCGAACAGGAGGGTGACCGCGTCAGCGAGGGCCATTTCCCAGCACCGAGCTTTATAATACCGGTGCGCGCGGCTCTCCAATGCCGTCAAATAACGCAAATGTAGCCGCTCGCGTTCCGACTGTGCCCATTCGTCGTAGTTATCAGGCAGGAATGGACCGGCGTAAAGGGCCAGCGCGGCATCCAGATCACCTGCATCCAGGCATCGCTCGAACTCCAGCGCGTCCACCCACGGCGGCCACAGGGGATTCCATTGCACCATGTCCTCGTCCATGCATAGCGTCGCCGCAGGGAGCACCCGACGTAACTGCCAGAGCGCCTGACGCAGATTGTTGGCCGCTGCCTGGGCTGTCTTGTCCGGCCAGAATACGGCCCACAATTCTTCACGGCGGCAGGAATGGTGGCAATGCAAAGCCAGATATGCCAGGATATGCAGTGGTTTGGGCTGAAGCGGCAGAGGCTGTTGCTCATCGTTCGTTTGCCAGACCACGTGCGGACGTCCCAGACAGTATACACGGACGAG
>JAOAAG010000252.1 GCA_026418995.1 Anaerolineae bacterium | reverse complement strand
ACCATGGCGTCTCCGTCCCCGACGCTGTGGTGATTACCTCAGCCGATGGCCTGGAGCACAACCGGGAATGGATCCGGCGTATGGAGAAGGGAACGCTGTGGCTTGATGAGTCGCTCCCGGTGCCGGAGACCGGCGCGGAAGTGCGGGTGCGGGACTTCCGTGCTCGCGCGGGCGAGCGCAACGCCGCTCTGTATGCCCTGCTGACCTTCGTGCGGGAGACGGGCGTGATCCCGGTGGAGGCGCTGGCCGGGGCAGCGCAGGAAAGCGCTGTGGGCAAATACCTGGCCGCACTGATGAGCGATCAGGCCGTGCGCTGAGGCATACCGCGGACTGGAGAGTGTCATGCGCCTGGCTATCGTGCATGACTGGCTGAACCAGTTGGGTGGCGCAGAGGATGTGCTGGAGACACTGGTTGAGATGTTCCCCGGCGCGCCTGTCTACACCTCCATTTACTGGCGGGAGGGCATGCCCACCTCATATCGTTCCTGGAACATTCACACCACCTGGATGGACCGGCTGCCTGGAATCCACCGCCATCACCAGCCGTATCTGCCATTTTACCCGTTCACCTTTGCCCGGCTGAAGCTCTCCGGTTATGACGTGGTACTCAGTAACAAATCCGGCTTCTGCCATGGCGTGGATACCGCCGGGGCGGTGCATATCTGCTACTGTCTGAGCCCCACCCGATACGTGTGGGATTTTGAGAGTTACGCCAGTCGCGAAGCGCTGCCACCGGTGCTCAAAGGTATACTTCGCCCTCTCATCAGATATCTGCGCCGGTGGGACTACCAGGCGGCTCAGCGAGTCCATCACTTCGTGGCCATATCCCGTGAAATCCAGGCACGTATCCGGCGCTTTTACGGCCGCGAGTCCACGATCATTTACCCTCCTGTGGAGACCGGGCGTTTCCAGCCCTCGTCCACACACGACGAGTATTACCTGATCGTCTCCCGCCTGGTGCCCTACAAGCGTCTCGACCTGGCCATCCGGGCCTTCAATCAACTGAAGCTGCCCCTGCTTATCGCCGGCACAGGCCGCGACCGACCAGCGCTGGAAGCCATAGCCGGCCCGACGATCTCTTTTCTGGGTTACGTGCCGGACGCCGAGCTGCCGCGCCTGTTCGCTCGCTGCCGGGCCTATATCCTTCCCGGCGTGGAGGATTTCGCCATCGCGCCGGTACAGGCCCAGGCCGCCGGACGGCCGGTGATTGCCTTTGGGGCAGGCGGAGCCCTGGACACGGTGCTCGCCGGACAAACGGGCATCTTCTTTTACGAGCAGACCCCTGAGGCGCTGGCTGATGCGGTGCGTATGTTTAACCCTGATGATGTGGATCCACACCTCTGCCGTGCTAACGCGGAGCGCTTCGCGGCATCGCTGTTTCGAGAGCGGCTGAGCCAGTTCATCCAGGAACGTACCGGGTTACGTTGCGCTATCAGCAGGGCAGGCGGCTGATTAAGAGGGGCACAGAGTGGACAACTGGCGGGGAGTGTTCCTGAGAGCAGGGGAAGGGCGTATGCGCCCAGCAGGCAAGGGGAACTCGACCGGACGCACGACGCGCCAACCCGTCCCTGTCTGCTTCAATGGCGCTGTGCGGCGCGCGGCCATCCCCTTGGGCGAGATCACACGACAGTGCTCTGCATCACCTGCGCACGGCCCCGTCTGCGCAGCAGTACAAAGATGACCGCTCCGGCTATGGAGGCGATCGAGACGATAGAGCCTACCGCCGCACCGATCAGCAGCGTCCGTTGCAGCCGCTCCCGCTGAGCGATTTGCTGGCCCGCACGCCTCCTGAGCTCCCGGCCCAGGCTACGCACAAAGGTCGGTGATGGCTGTACCGGCGGCATCGCTGCGTTGATCCGCTCAACAAGCTGTAGCCAGGGCTGCAGAGCGGCTGCTTCACACTCCGGGATGCCCAGGGTGTCTGGCCTTTCGGCGTAGGCGAACAAAATATCTGCCATTTCGCTCCGCTTCATCAAGTTTCTCCTTGTCTGTCCTTATGCCACTGATCCAGCTCTTTGCGCAACGCCACCAGCGCACGGTGGTAGAGAGCTTTCACCGCTCCTCTGGAGCGCCCCATAATCTTCGCAATACTCGCATGGTCCATCTGCTCCACGTGCCTCAGGATCAATACCTGCTGGTGGTCAGACGATAGATTCCGGATCGCTCTGAACAGGATTTCCCGCTCTTCTTGCTGCTCGACCAGGCTCTGTGGTCCCTCCTCGCTGTCTTCGAGGGTCTCCAGGTGCTCGATAGGGATGACCTCTTGCCAGCTATGATCGCGGTGCCAGTTCGATGCCAGATTGTGGGCAATGCGATGCAGGTAGATCCCAAAAGAGAGGCCCCGCTCTTCATACCTGCCAATATGCTTTAGCGCCTGAAAGAACGTACGGGCGGTGAGGTCTTCCGCATCGTGATGATTGCCTACCCGGTAGTACAGGTAATTGTAAATTTGATTTACGTAACGCTCGTACAGAATACCGAAAGCCTCAGGATCGCGCTTGGCCCGTTCTACAAGCAAGGCATCGCTCTCCTCCATATGCTACCCCCTGTCTTCCGCGGAGAGCGACCCGGGTGCAGGTGACGATGACCTCGTTTCTACAGAATAAAACACCTGTGCATCTGTTCGGTTACGCTCACCGCGGTGAAGCATACTGAGGTGACGGTCACCCAGGTTCAGGGTGTTCGACAGCTCTAATTATACCCCAGGCCCCCAGATTGTCACTCCGGTGGCCTGCATGCGGTTGGACCTGCGGCTGCGTCGTCCTGGCACCGGGGGCATCATGCAGCCTTCTCACCTGTGGTAGGCGTCATCCCTGGTTGACAAATCCCAGCAGCGGTGTTATATTCACGTCGCGCGCTTAGCCCACCGTCCCGCAAGTTCAGCAGGTGCCGCAAAACGGGCTGCACGACATGTGTGACCATCTCCGAGCTGCGACTTTTGTCTCAACCTGCGGTGAGATGGGGGTGTAACTCCTCGCCCTGCCCGTCTTCCTATCCGGGGTAACGATCTGGCTCTCGGCCAGCCCCGGCCCGGTCGGCACAGTGGCTGTGACTCAAGGATGCGACAGGGCGAGCGCTTAATCTGCACATCGGAGTAATGCACTGATGTCCAACGAGCCCAGGTTCGTTATCCTTATCGGTCCTCCGGCCTCCGGCAAGGGAACCCAGGCCGCGAGGCTGTGTCAGTTATTGAACATACCCCACGTGGCCAGCGGTGACCTGTTCCGTGAGCATCTCAAGAACAAGACTGAGCTGGGGCTAAAAGCTGGCGCCTATATGGAGCGGGGAGAATTGGTGCCGGACGAGATCACCATTGGCATGGTCATGGAGCGGCTGAGCCGACCGGACTGTGCTGCCGGCGCGTTGCTCGACGGCTTCCCCCGGACCATTGCCCAGGCGGAGGCCCTGGACAGAGTGCTGGCAGAGCGGGGACACCGGATCGCAGCCGTACTCTATATCAAAGTCCCTGATCAGGTACTGATCGAGCGGGTCAGCGGACGCCGCATCTGCCGCACCTGTGGTGAATCATACCACATCAAATTTAATCCCCCGCAGGTGCCAGGGGTATGTGATCGGGACGGCGGTGAACTCTACCAGCGGGATGACGACAAAGAGGAGACCGTGCGCAAACGTCTCCAGGTCTATCGGGAGCAGACCGACCCGCTCGTAGCATACTACCGCCAGCAGGGAATACTGGCTGAGATCAACGGCGATCAGCCCATAGACGCGGTTACCGCCGAGTTGCGCGCGGCTCTAGCCGCATCCTCCTGCACGCGCGTATGAGGCTTGCCAGAACGGTGGATGAAGGGTTCCTCATATTCCTGGAAGAGCTGTCACCTGCCGGGAGAGGAACGCCTGGACTCAGAGACGAGGTGCGGGCAGGTCTGGCTGAGCATTTCGCGGTGTCCGCTACCTTTCTCGTCGGATCATATCTGAATGGAACTGACATACAGGGCTATAGCATCCCCGATTATCTGATCAGCGTGGAGTGTGACTGGGGCAGGATGACGGATTCGCGCGTGCTTCTGACCAGCGTGGCGGAGGCGCTCAGAACCCACTTCCCATCTGTCAGCGTCAACGGGAAAGCTGTGGCGTTGTTCCCCGGTGAGGCGGACGCCTGCAGGCTCATCCCGGCCAGGCTGACCGGCCAGACGCCCGCCGGCCACCTGACCTACGAGATACCCGATGGCAGCGGGGGGTGGATGAGTGTATGCCCGTATGGCTACCTTGCTCATCTGGAGGACGTGGATAGGCGACTGGAGGGTGGGGCCAGGTCTCTGGTACGGCTGGTGAAAGCGTGGAAGTACTTTCGGGCAGTGCCCATCTCCGCCTTTTATCTGGAGTCAAGATGCATCGCATATGCTGCTCTGGAGAAGCGGATGGTATACCCTCTGGACCTGCAGCGTGTGTTGGGCTTGCTATGGGACGACCAGCTTGCGGATGCGCCTGCTGTGGACGGTACTGGCGGGCAGGTTTCAGCACGCCTGGCGCGCGCTGATAGGAAGGCGGTCTTCTCCGGCCTGAGGAGTGCGCTCTACTACGCCACGTGTGCTGTGGAACGGATGGACCAGGGGAATTTGAGCGAGGCATTCCGCTACTGGGGGCGCATCTTCAGCGGCCGTTTTCCGGCCTGTGGATAGGCTCAATGGCTAATCTCGCTGTGGCAATCGCCGGCATCAGCCTGAGGAATCCCGTCCTCCCAGCGGCCGGGCCGCCAGGATGGAGCGGCGAGGCGATGCGGGCCTGTGCCGCCGGTGGGGCCGGCGCGCTCGTCTCCAAGACCGTCTCTGTCCGTCCGGCCGTTGTTCCCACGCCTAACATGGCTGCAATCCCCGGGGGCTTGCTCAATACTGAGCTGTGGTCGGAACTGCCGGTGGAACAGTTCATCGAGCGGGAATATCCGCTGGCTAAGGAAACGGGCCTGCCCCTCATCATCAGTATCGGTTATACTGCCGAGGAGATCGCGGCGCTGGCCCCGCGCGTGCGCCCCTTTGCCGACGCACTGGAACTCTCCACCCATTACCTCGGCGATGACCCGACGCCGATGGTGGAAGCCATCCGGGCGGCAAAGGCGGCGGTGGACGTGCCGGTGTTCGTGAAGCTGAGTCCTTTCCGGGATATGCAGACGGCCGCCCGTGCCGCTGCCGGGGCCGGCGCCGACGGCATCGTGGCTATCAACTCGTTTGGCCCCTGTCTGGGCGTGGATGTGGAGACGGGACGGCTGCTGATGGGCAGCCCGGAGGGCTACGGCTGGCTCTCAGGGCCAGCGCTGAAGCCGCTGGCTCTCCGTTGCGTCTTTGACATCGCGCGCGCGGTGGACTTGCCGATCATCGGTGTCGGTGGCATCAGCAAGGGAACGGATGCGGTGGAATTCTTGATGGTCGGGGCGAGCGCAGTGGGCATCTGCACGGCGGCGATCCTTCAGGGCCCTCAGGTCTTCGGCCGGGTTGCACGCCAGATAGACCGCTGGCTGGACGAGCACGGGTACGCTTCGGTGGAAGAGGTACGCGGGCTGGCGATTCGCCGCTGGCGCGAGTGGGCGTTCCGTACCGCTCACGTTCCACCGCTCCTGGATCAGGACGCCTGCACCGGCTGTGGGTTGTGCCAGGCCGGCTGCGTCTACGGTGCGATCTGTGTGGTGGAGCAGAAGGCGCAGTTGATATCGGAGAAATGTTACGGCTGCGGGCTATGTGTCACCCGCTGTCCGGCACGCGCGCTGAGCATCGCCGCCTGACCCCGCAGGTTTCATGGCCCTACCGTGATCAAATCCTTCAGCCCCTCAAAGGTCGCCGGGCCGATGCCGGGCACGTTTTGCAGCTCCTCGACGGTCTTGAAAGGCCCGTTGGCCTCCCGGTATTCCACAATGCGCTGGGCCATCGCTGGCCCGATACGCGGCAACGTTTCCAGTTGAGCCGCCGTGGCCGTGTTAATGTTGATTAGCCCGCTTGTCTCCTCGCTGCCCCCGGACGCAGCCCCTGAGTCTGACGCCGTTTCCTCGCCCTTGCGCGGCACACGCACCTGCTGTTGATCGTGTAGCTCTACGGCCAGGTTAATGCGTTCCAGGTCGGCGTCTGGCGCCGGGCCGCCGGCCGCCATCACCGCGTCCCGGACGATGCTGCCAGGAGGGAGTACGTACACGTCCGGGTTGAGCACCGCCCCGCTGACATGCACTCTGAGCGGGGCGGGCGTTGCGGTGGGAGACGGTACGGGGGTGGAAATGGTTATGGGAGGGGCAGGTTGTGGGCGAGAGAAATATCCGATCACCCCTCCCACCACCAGGCTGATCACCGAGCAAAGCACGATCAAGGCGCGGTATCGGGAATTTCCCTGCTCCATTTGACGACTGACCAGGTGACACCTGTTACCAGTTTGACTGCAGCACCTCCAGCAGCAGCCTGACGCCGTTTTCTACATCCCTCTCGTCCACCATCTCCGAGGGGGAGTGCACGTAGCGGCAGGGGATGGAGATACATCCAGCGGGAACACCACTGCGGGTCAGTTGCATCGCGGCGGCATCGGTGGAGCCGCCCTCTAGTACCTCCAACTGGTAGGGGATCCCTGCGGCCTCAGCGCTCCGTATAAGCAAGTCTCGCACCATAGGATGGGAGATCATGCCCGCATCTTGTACTTTGATTGCCGGACCCTTTCCCAGCTCCACGGCCATCGGGCGAGACTCCGGAGTGTCACCCGTCTTTGTCACATCCACGGCGATGGCTACCTCGGGGTCAATGCCGTAGGCAGAGGTATAGGCTCCCCGCAGCCCTACCTCCTCCTGCACGCTGAAGACAACGTGTACATCTGTCTCTTATACACATCTGACGCT
>JAOAAG010000212.1 GCA_026418995.1 Anaerolineae bacterium | reverse complement strand
AGATGTGTATAAGAGACAGATACGCGGCTATGAGGTGGCCCTGACGGAGCAACTGCTCGCCGGCCTGCAGACCATCCCCGAAGTGACCGTCTACGGCACACTCGATGCCCGACTTCAGACGGCCACGGTCTCCTTCAACATTGCCGGTATGTATCCTTCGGAAGTGGGGTTGCGGCTGGACGAGGAGTATGGTATCCTGTGCCGCGTAGGACTGCACTGCGCACCAGCCGCCCACAGGACAATGGGTACCTTCCCTCAGGGGACGGTGCGCTTCGGGCTGGGGGCTTTCAATACCGCCGCCGAGGTGGAACGGGCCGTCGAGGCCGTGCGTGCCTTAGCTCGCTCTGTCAGGAGAGAGCGGTGAAAGAGGTAAAGCATGTCATCATCCTGACCCACTCAACCGGCCATGCCATCCGGGTCGAGAAGGTATTGAACGCGGCAGGCCTCTCCTGCAAGTTAATCCCCGTCCCGCGTTACCTGAGCTCCGATTGCGGGATATGCGTCCAGATTGAGGCAGAGTACGCCCCCCGGGCCATCGCCGTGCTCAAAGAAGCGGGGGTGACGTTTGAGGGCGTGTATGAGGAGAAAGTGGGATGAGCCGTGAACACATCCGTCTGACGGCATTAGCCAGCGCCGCGGGTTGAGCGGCCAAACGCGGGCCGGAGGCCCTGGCGCAAGTCTTGCGCCTCCTGCAAGGAATGTTCCCCGCCGGGCGCTACCCCGACCTGCTCGTCGGCTTAGAGGTCAGCGACGATGCCGCCGTTTACAGAGTGAGCGATACAGTCGCCATCATCCAGACGCTGGACTTCTTCACCCCGGTGGTGGACGACCCTTACGACTACGGTGCCATCGCGGCAGCTAACGCTATGAGCGACGTCTACGCGATGGGCGGGGAGGTCGTGCTGGCCCTGAACATCTGCGGCTTTCCCCCGGACCTCCCCGTCGGGGTGATCTCCGAAATCCTGCGCGGAGGAGCAGAAAAAGTGGCCGAGGCCGGTGGCGTGCTTGCCGGAGGTCACACCATAGACGCCAGGGAACCGATGTACGGCCTGGCGGTGATGGGCCTTGTTCATCCGCAAAAGGTGCTCACCAAAGGAGGGGCCCGCCCTGGTGACGCATTGCTCCTGACCAAGCCACTGGGCACCGGGATTATCACCACCGCCCTCAAGGGCAGCGTCGCCGAGCCCGCGCACGTGGCAGATGCCGTAGCAAGTATGAAGCGGCTCAATCGCCAGGCGGCGCAACTGATCCAGCAGCTCGGCGCCAGCGCCTGCACCGACATCACCGGTTTTTCCCTGCTCGGCCACGGCTACGAGATGGCGGAACGCAGTGGGGCACGCCTGCGCTTCTACCTGGAGCAATTGCCCTTCCTCGACGGGGCAACCCGGTACGCCGCAGAAAATCTGTTCCCCGGCGGCGCATGCCGCAACCGTGATGCCTATAGCCGATGGGTCTCCTTCGCGCCGGGTATCCCGGAAGACATGCAGATGCTGCTCTTCACCCCAGAGACATCCGGCGGTCTGCTCGCGGCCATCCCCCCGGAGCGCCTGGAAGCGCTGCGCCAACTTTTCGAGACCCACGATCACCCCTGCTGGATCGTCGGCGAGACGGTGGAAGGGGAAGGGATAGAGGTCATGTAGACCACAGCACGCCGCGTCCCTCGTCTCGCTGACCCCCTATGTCCGCAGTCTGGGCCAGCCCGCCCTCAACCGCGCTCCCACGGTTGACGACTGCGCGAGAATGGGTATAATCCTCCCCATCTGAGAGGAGGGAATGGGTGATGATTGATGTAAATGAATTGCGTAAAGGCGTCACTTTCACCATGGATGGCGAACTGTACAAAGTGCTGGAGTATCAGCATTACAAGCCCGGGCGGGGAAATGCGATTATCCGTACCAAGCTGCGTAACCTGCGTACCGGCGCGATTATTCAGCAAAACTTCGTCTCCGGCGATCGGGTAGAGGACATCCGTATTGACCGGCGCGGTGTCCAGTACCTGTACACAGACGGCGATCTGTATTACTTCATGGACACCGAGACCTACGAACAAACGGCTCTGCCGGCCAAAGTGCTGGAGGAGCAAATCCCCTACCTTAAGGAAGGGATGGAGCTGATGCTGACCACCTACGAGGGGGAGGCGCTGGAGGTAGAGTTGCCCACCACGGTAGACTTAAAGGTGGTCGAGGCGGAGATGGCCATCGCCGGCGATACCGCGACCAACGTACTTAAGAAGGTCAAAGTCGAAACGGGGCTGGAAGTGCAGGCGCCCCTGTTCGTCGAGGTGGGCGATGTGATCCGTGTGGACACTCGCACCGGCGAATACGTCACCCGGGTCTGAGATGCGTACCCCTGCCGGCAGCGAATGTCCGTACTACTACGCGGACTTTCACCGGGGCCATTCCACGCAGGAATGCCGGCTCATCGGACGTAACCCCCTTTCGGAGCGGTGGGAGCCTGCTTTGTGCCGCCACTGCCCGGTGCCGGGAATATTGCGAGCTAACGCCTGTCCCAATATGGCACTGGAGGCCCAGGTGGTCAGGCAATGGCTGGGGTTGAGACGCCGCGTCCAGGTGTACGCTGTCTGCGTCAAGCATCAGGTGGAAGTGCGGGACCCCCACGTTGGCTGCGGCCATTGCCATCCCCAGGCCGCGCCGATCTTCTCAGGAGAGGCCTCCCTTGAGGGAAGGTGATAGATACCCGCCGGACAATCTCGTTATCACCGGCTTCATGGGCACCGGCAAGAGTGTAGTAGGCCGGGAGGTGGCCCGCCGCCTGGGGCGCCCATACGTGGATATGGACGCAGTGCTCGAGGAGAGGGCTGGCAAGCCCATAGTGCGCATCTTCGCCGAGGAGGGTGAGCCAGCCTTCAGACGTATGGAGTCGGAGTTGTGCGCGGAGCTGTGCAGGCAGCGTGGACTGGTGATCGCGACCGGCGGCGGGACGCTGGTGGACCAGACCAACCGGGCGCTGATGATGGAAAGCGGCACCGTCATCTGCCTGAACGCTACGCCGGATGAGATTCTACGCCGCGTAGGCCACAGCTCCAGGCGTCCATTGTTGAACGTCCCCGACCCACGCGCAGAGATTGAGCGGCTGTTGGAGATACGCCGCCAGGCTTATGCCTCCATCCCCTGGCAGATAGACACGACCGGGCTGCCGCTCGAGGAGGTGGTCAGACGGGTACTCGGGCTGGCACAGACCATCACGCTTACCGTACACTACCCCGGCGGCACATATCCGGTCTACATAGGCACAGGATTGCTGGAGCATATCGGGGGGGTGGTCCGCTCCACCGGCGCTGCTGAGAGTAGCCGGGTAGCGGTGGTCTCCAACACCACGGTCGCGCCGCTCTACGGCGCGCCGGTCGAAGAGTCGCTCCGCATGGCGGGCCTCCGCCCCTTTTCCTGTATCCTCCCCGACGGCGAGCAGTACAAGACGCTTGCCACGGTCACCCGGCTGTACGATATGTTCCTCGACGGCGAGCTGGGGCGCGCTGATACGGTGCTGGCACTGGGAGGGGGTGTCATCGGTGACATAGCGGGCTTCGCAGCGGCCACTTTTATGCGCGGCGTGCGCTTCGTCCAGTTACCCACCACGCTGCTGGCGATGGTTGACGCCAGCGTGGGCGGCAAAACCGGCGTTGACCTGCCCCAGGGCAAGAACCTGGTCGGCGCCTTCAAGCAGCCCGAAGCGGTGCTGATGGACACGGCAGTGCTTGCTACCCTGCCCGTCGCAGAGTTGCGCTCGGGCATGGCGGAAGTGATCAAACATGGCCTCATCGCCGCCCCCCACCTGCTGGCTGAGCTGGAAGCAGGGGGCCGTGCCATCGGCCCATCACATATCGCCGAGGCGCTGCGCGTGAAGATCGCTATCGTCGAAGCGGATCCCTTCGAGCAGGGACGGCGGGCTGTGCTCAACCTGGGGCACACGCTGGGCCATGGCTTGGAGCGGTTGAGCGGCTACACGATGCGCCACGGTGAGGCGGTGAGCATCGGCATGGTCGCGGTAGCGCGCATCAGCAGGGCATTGGGCCAGGCTGACCCCACATTGCCTGCTTATGTCGAGGGATTGTTGGCCAGGTGGGAGCTTCCTGTGCGCTGCCCTCCCTACGAGGTTGACGCGATATGCGAGGCTATGGCCCACGATAAAAAGAAGCGTGGGAAGGGCCTGCGCTGGGTGTTGCCCCGCGCCGTCGGGGAAGTGGACATTGTGGAAAATGTGCCGATGGAGGTCGTGCGTTCTGTGCTGTTAGAGATGGGAGCTGTTTAATGGCTGAACGTAAGGTGCTGGTCCTGCACGGCCCGAATCTGAATCTGCTGGGCACAAGAGAACCTGAGCTATACGGCCATCTCACGCTGGATGATATTAACAGGGCGCTGGAAGATGTCGCGCGTGCGCGTGGCGCCCGGTTGCGCATCCTCCAATCCAACCACGAGGGAGCGCTGATAGATGCCATCCACGAGGCACGCGGGTGGGCCGATGGTATCCTGATCAACCCTGGCGCATACACTCACACCAGCATAGCCCTGCGCGATGCTATCGCCGGTGTGAAGTTGCCCGCCGTCGAGGTACATCTTTCCAACATCCATGCCCGCGAGCCGTTCCGCCACATCTCGCTCCTGTCTCTTATACACATCT
>JAOAAG010000174.1 GCA_026418995.1 Anaerolineae bacterium | reverse complement strand
CGTCACCACCAGGTCGGGAAACTCCTGCTTCTCCGAATCCTTCACGTCGCGGGAAGCCGTGCCGATGTCCACAGTACCCTGCCCGGCTGACTTCACCCCGACGCTGGAGCCTCCGCCCTGCACATCAATCTCCACCTTGGGGTAGATGGCCTTGAAGGCCTCGGCCAGTGCCTCGGCCAGCGGCTGCACCGAGGTGGAACCAGCAATGCTCAACCGCCCGGAGACTTCAGGAGTAGGCGTCGCGGTAGGCTCTTTGGTGGGCTCAGGGGCCGGTGGTTTGGTTGGTTCCTTAGTTGGCTCTTGAGTAGCAGGTTGGGCCTGCTCTGCCGTTGGGGCCGCCGTCGGTGTGGGTGCCTGGCATGCCACCAGGGTCACTAAAGCTAATAACGCGAGCAAAATGATGGGTTTACGCATACCTCTGTTTTCCTCCTTCAACAAGTCTCAAAGTTTTTCGTGGCAACTATACCACGGGCTGTTTAACGCGCATTGAAAGGCACGTTAATAATTTGTTAATGTCAGTCCTGGGTGTCATTGGGGGATATGGCTATTCTGACTGAATGCGGCTGCTTGCTGTGCAAATATCCTTGGCTATAATATACCGTTAGCCCTCAGCCTGGCGGGTGTAATGGCTTGGTGACGGGCTATGATATCCTGGACGGGAGATGGCGTCTCATCCATAAGGATTGCTGGACAAGGAGGCAACTTGAAGCTCTCTGTGATTATGCCGGTCTACAATGAGATTGGTACGATTACCGAGATAGTGAGGCGCGTTAGAGCAGTGCCGCTGATCGTGAGGATAGGGTACGGGCCGGAAAACGGCAAATCGGTCGAGCTGGACCGCGAGATCATCATCGTGGACGATGGCTCGACGGACGGCACCCGGGATTATCTGCGCACTCTTGAAGGGGCGCCGGATGTGAAGGTCATCTTTCACGAGCATAACCAGGGCAAAGGAGCGGCAGTGCGCACCGGGTTGCAGAACGCTACCGGCGACGTGATGCTGATCCAGGATGCTGACCTGGAGTACGATCCCCGCGAGTATCCAGCCTTGCTGCAGCCTATCCTGGAAGGACGTACCCAGGTCGTCTATGGATCGCGCTTCCGGGGCGGGCCGACCAAGGCCATGTTTTTCTGGCACATGGTCGGAAATCGCTTTCTTACCCTGATGACCAATCTGCTGTTCAATACGATCCTCAGCGATATGGAGACCTGCTACAAGGTCTTCACCCGCGAGGTAGCCCAACAGCTTAAGCTAAAAGCCCCCGGCTGGGGCTTCGACCCCGAGATCACAGCACAGATCCTCAAGCTCGGCTACCGCATCTACGAGGTGCCCATCTCCTACACTGGCCGGGAATTCGGGGAGGGTAAAAAGATCAGTTGGCGCGATGGGCTGACCGTGCTGTGGACACTATTGCGCTGTCGCTTCACCCGCTGAGCACCCGACGGTGGGGATGGGAGCGCTGGGCCCTGGTGTTCCTGATCCTGATAGGATGGTGCTTACGCCTCCGCCCGCTCTTCGACAACCGGCTCCACGCCGACGAAGCATGGTACGGCTACTGGGGCCTTATGATAGGGCGAGGAGGCGACCCCTGGCTGGTGCATGTCCCGGTAGATAAGCCACCATTGCTCCCCTACCTGTTGGCGCTCAGCGAGCTGCTCATCGGGAGCGGCGCAGGCCGGCCCGCTGACGAGCTTGCCGTGCGTTGGCCCGGTCTGACGGCGGGCATCCTGACCGTCCCGTTGACCGGAGCGCTGGCCGGTGCCCTTTACCGTCACCGCGGAGTTGCGTTAGTGGCTGCCCTGGGTCTCGCACTCTCCCCTTTTGCGATCCTCTTCTCCGCCACCGCGTTCACCGACCCTCCGATGGTGGCGCTGGGACTGGCCGCGGTTCTGGCCGCAGCGCGAGGTCGGCCTGGATGGGCAGGGCTGTGGAGTGGCTTGGCTTGTGCCACAAAGCAGAGCGGAGTGCTGTGGTTACCTCTGGTGGCGCTGGTGTGGATAGTGAAGGAAAAAGGAAACCGGCGCCGGGCAGGGATGGGCCGAGCGCTCATAGCGCTGGGGATAGTAGTGGGCCTGGTGGCGGCATGGGACGTGATCCGTGTGGCCCTGGGAGGTGGGAGCTTCTGGCAGGCCGGGGTCCGTGGGTACGGAGGCCTGCGCCTGATCTGGCCGCATGAGGCCAGGATGCGTTTATCTCACTGGCTGGAGTGGGCGCGTTATCTCTTCGTATCGCCCGCCGTCAACCTGCTCCTGCTGGTAGGACTCCCGCTTTTGATACAGAGAGCGCTGTGTGCTCAAGGGCCGTCAGAAACTGGCCTTGCCGATGTGTCCCTCGTCTGCTTTGCCCTGCTGTATCTGCTCTCACTGTGGCTGTGGGCGTTCCAGCTCTGGGACCGCTATCTCCTGCCGCTGGTGCCGCTCCTGGCGATCCTGCTGGGCCGTGTGCTGAGCATCCTCACCGCCCACCGGCTTCGGTGGGCTGTCGTGCTTCTGCTGGCTGGGCTAATGTCGTCCCCTGCCCGCAATGCTGCGCACAGCCTTTACCCGCTCGGGAGTGACCACGGTGCTTACGACGGCATTGACCAGGTCACGGCTTTTTTACGCCGTCTGCCCGAGGGGTCAGTGGTCTACCATCACTGGCTGGGCTGGCATTATCGGTTCTACCTGTTCGGCGCTCCCCTCTACCTGGCTTACTGGCCGACTCCGGCCTGGCTGGCACAAGATGTGCGCGCGTTTGGGGCAAGTGGCGATCGCTATATCGCCTTTCCCTCGTGGGAGGTAGCGGAGCGGGTGGAACAGGCCATAGCTGAGGCAGGGTATCGCCTGGAACCAGTGCTGACCACCAGCCGCCGCGATGGCGCCACGTCGTTCACGGTGTACCGGGTGCAGCCTGTACGATAGGCATAACCGCGATGGGGAAGCGGCCCTCTCAGCAGATGAACATGGCATCGCCGAAAGAGTAAAAGCGGTAACGCTGCTGGACGGCCTCAGTGTAGGCGTGCCTGGTGAGCTCCATACCGGCGAAGGCCGCGACCAGCATCAGCAGCGTCGAGCGCGGCAGATGAAAATTGGTGATCAGTCCGTCCACGACACGGAACTCATAGCCGGGGTAGATGAACAAATCGGTGGTCCCCTCAAAGGGGCGGACCATCCCCGGTGCGGCGTCGGATGCTGCGCTCTCCAGCACCCGCACGCTCGTCGTCCCCACCGCGATGATACGCCGCCCCGCCCGTCTGGCGCGGTTGATCGCCCCGGCTGTCTCCTCCGTAAGCACACAATACTCGGTGTGCATACGGTGTTCTTCAATATGCTCCTCGCTCACCGGACGGAAAGTATCCAGCCCGATGTGCAAGGTGACGAAAGCCGACTGGACGCCCATGTCGCTCAGCCGCTGGAGCAAGGTCGGCGTGAAGTGCAGGCCAGCGGTAGGCGCGGCGGCTGAGCCGGGAGTCCTGGCGTAGACCGTCTGGTAACGCTCTGTATCCTCCAGCGGGGTGTGGATGTAGGGCGGTAACGGCACCTGGCCCACCTGTTCTGCCACCTCCAGCGCCGGGCGGTCGAAGGCGAGGATGCTCCACCCGCGCTCGCCTTTCTCAATAACCTCGGCGGTGACGCCGATCGGGGAGCCGCCAGGGCCCGCGAGCAGGAGCAGGCGTGTTCCCGGGCGCACCGACTTGCCCCTGACCAGGCACTCCCAGGTATCGCCGCTGCGCTGGCGCAGCAGTAGAATTTCCACCTGACCGCCTGTCGGCTTGGACGCAAAGAGCCGAGCCGGAATGACACGGCTCTCGTTATACACCAGCAGATCGCCAGGGGATAGGAACTCCGGCAGCTCGTAAAAGCGCCGGTGCAGAATCGTGCCAGTGCGGCGGTCAAGTACCATCAGGCGCGAGGCGTCCCGTGGCTCCACTGGTGTTTGCGCGATAAGCTCAGGTGGCAATTCGTAGTCGAACTCGCTGGTCTTCACCCTTTCTCCCTTGCTAAGCTGCGGTTTTGCCGCTGATCGCCTGCCATAGGGCGACGATGAGCAGTGCGATAGCCGCCACGTCTACCACGCTACAGCAGCAACCCAGGCCGACGTGAGCGGCTACAGGTCCCCTGAAGGGCCCCTTCCGTACTAAGAATTCGAGCACAGGGGCCCGAAAGAGGTTGAACAGCACCATTACAGCGAGGATGAGGAAGCCTATCAAGGCCAGCACAGCAGGAATGCTGCGATAGCGCAGTGCCAGCGCGAGCGCTACGACAGCACCGGCCAGATACGCAAACAGTATCGGCAACACAGGCACGATCGCAAACCAGGGCATGGTCTTCCTAACTGTGTTACTGTTCAGGCCACGCGAATTTTACCACTAAAGGCACGAAAGGCCTTTGGGAAACGGAACGGCCTCGGCGCGAAGCGAGCAGTTAATTCGGTGTTGAGCTACTCCCCCGCAGACGGCGTAGGAAGCGGTGTTGGAGTAGGTGTGGGGGGCGGCTGGATGAAATCGTCGCGGTCACTATCCAGCAGCAGCTCCACATTGTATTTGGAAATCGCAACATAGTACGGCGAGGTGGAGGCCTTGACCACGTAGTTCTGGTCCTCCAACTGCGCCCCGACCTGGAGGGTCACCGTCTGGTCAGCCGTCTCGAGTGTGATCTCCGCGCTGGGAGCGTCCATACCGTACTCGGGCTGCGCCTCTTTGCCCAGGGGGCGCACCATATTGAGCAAAGTTGTGCGCTGGAGTAGCGTGTTAAGCTTGTCCTGGGCCAGTGACTCGTCCGCCCTCAGCCCTGCCATCGTCCACCGCTCCTCTCCGCCCTCGCCGGGCTCCAGCTTTGTAAAGACGAATGTCCCATGGGCATTCTTCAACGTCACTGTGACCAGCTCGGTGCGGATGACATTCACATAGGTCGTGTCAATCCATGAGGCGGCGGAGGTCGTGGTCTCCCAGGCCGAAAGTTCGCCGGTCAGATAGGTCTCGTTCTGTCCCTCCAGGCGGAAGTGGGTGGCGCCGTAGCGTGGGGAGGACCCGAGGTACAGTGTGTATCTGGTGCCGTCGGCCTTTTCGATCTCGATGCGGCTGATGAACTCGTCCGCCGCTACCTTGAGCCTTTTGTGACTGGCCTCGGTGCGCGTGACCAGGCGACCCGTCGTGATCCTGGCGATCTTCTCCAGCACGGAGGTAACCTTGCTGCTAGTAGCAGGGTAATCATCGGCCTCCGGGAGCATCCACTCCTCGCCGAAGCGACGCAGGGTAATGTGTTTACCCTCGGAGTCCGTGATGGTCAGAGCGACCACATCCTCTACCTTCAAATCGGGGAAGAGCGGTTTCTTCTCCGCTACCGCACTGCCCCTGGGCCAGAAGACGGCGATGCTGACAACGATTTGGAGGACCAGGAGGCCGGTCAGGATTTGATGGATGCGTTTCATTCCTTCACCTCCCCGCGCACAAGCTCCATCGGCTGTTCATTCTTCCGCCGCGTATTCCACACCACACCGATGGCGACTACGGCCAGCAGCGCCGCCACGTAGTTGGCACCCTCCCAGAAGGAACGTTCCTCTTCGCTCAGCGGTTTGAGCACCCGAGCATACGTGCCACGGGCGCGGATGTCGAGCAGTTCCAGGTCCTCTGTTGACCAGGCGACCGCGTTCTGCATCAGCTTCAGGCTATTGAGGTAACGGTCCCGCACCAAGGTGGAGGAAATCTCAAAAACGATGTCGTCCACGAACTCGGCGCTGCCGATGACGATGAGGCGGGCAGTCTCCGGCGAGGCCTCCAGCGTGGGAGGTGGCGACTGGGCCTCGCTCGCTCCTTCCAGGGCTTCCTGGCCGAACGGCGATGGTTTATCCTTGAAAAAGCTCTCAAACACGCCCTGCACCGAGACGGCCAGCGGATAGGAGCGGCGGTCGCTCCCGATTGGGAAACCTTGCTCCGGGTAGAGATTGAAGTCGGGCTGAATATTCGTTTCGGTCTGCGTCCAGGACTGTGGGCTGGAGCGCAGCAGCACCGTGACCTGGCGGTTAGCGTTCTTGGCCTCGTCAACGGTAATGGGCGAAGCCCAGTTGAGCGTCACCTCGGGCAGATTGGAGACGATGGGGCTATCCTTCGCCATCCCATCGGGGCGGATGTTGACGAAGAAGGGGTAGTTCATCGCCACGATCTCCTGGACCTGGAAATTGCCCACCTGGCGCACGGTCTGCACCGGGAACTGTTCGTTCTGCGGGTCGAGCACCAGCTTCTTCTCCACGGTGATGCCATAACTTGCCAGCACTTCACCGAGGCCGTTTTCCAGCGGCTCCAGCGCCAGCCCGCCCGAGAACTGGTCTATAGTGATGCCGTAGTTGCCCGCGGCCACGATCACCGACCCTCCGCGCATCAGATACTGGTCCACCGCGAAACGCTCCTTATCGCTGAAGTTGCGCGGGCCGATGACCACCAATACGTCCACATCGGCAGGCACTTTGCCTGTGCTCAGGTCCACGGTGCGTACCTCGTACTCCTGGCTCAGAGACTCGTGAAGCTGTCGCCAGCTTGAGAGCGGCTGTTGGAGCTGACCGAACATATCCTGTGTCGGAGTGGCCGGCGGCGTCCACAGCCCCACGACCTGCAGAAAGCCGGTTGATGCCCGTTTCAGACCTGACTCGATGGCTGTGCGTACTTCGGCCTCACTCAGCTCACCCGAGGGGAACACCAGTTGGGCCTGGTCGCCGACGCGCAGTAGCATGTGCAGATAGTAGGTATCCGGGGAGAAGAGTGAGACAGCGAAAGGTTGTAACCCGTACTGTTCATACAATTGCTGGCGGGTTACACCCGCGTCGGGTGCATCGGGGTTAACAGTGCGGAAGACAAACTTGCCCTCCGAGCGGCTGGCGATCTCCTGCGCCACTTTTTCGATCGTTGCCGGCGCCTCGGCAAGCCACTCCGGGAGCGTATCAGGCGTGACGTAGAGCGTCAGTTCTGCGGGCTGCTCCAGCGAGGCCAGCACCGTGTCAATGCTCTGGAAGCCATAGACCACCTTCTTAATGGCGCTGGTGAGATCGTATTCCAGGTTGCGCAGGCGGACGTTGATCTCCTCGCGGCCGTACTCAACCTCGATGAGATCGCGGAAGTTCAGCGTGGCACTCTGGTCACCATAGCGGACGAGGATGTCGAAATAGGCGTTGATGATAGACGCCTCGTAGCGGCCGGCCACCTGAAGCGGCGTCGGTCTGATGCCGTAGGTCTGGTTGGCCTCGGCCTCGGCGTCCGGATCCTTGGCCGGGTCCACAATTTCCACCTGCACCTTGCCCCCGGAAGCAATCCTGTACTCCTGCAACATGTCTCGGATACGGGGGATCAGTGGGGCAAGCAGCGGGTGGGTCTTTTCGCTGAAGTAACCCCGGATCAACAGCGGCTCGCTCAGATTGCCCAGGAGGTCGCGGGTGGCGCGGGAGAGGCTGTACTGCTTCTCGGCAGTGAGGTCAATCCGCAGCGTGCGCAGCGGATAGAGCCAGACGTTGAGGACGATCAGGTTCAATGCCAGCAAGATGACGGTAACAGCGCTATTGCGCCGGTGGGCAAGCGTGCTCTCGCCGGTGCTCCAGCGCTTGCTTTCGAGCGAGAGGACGTTGAGAGCAAGGAAGATGCCCGTTAGCGAGAGATAGTAAATCAAATCGCGCAGGTCCACCACACCACGCTGGATGGACTCGAAGCGGCTGCCCGATCCGACGGCCCGCAGTACCTCTGCCACCCCCTCGCCGAAGAAATCGGTCACGCCTGGCGAGCCGACCAGATAGAAGAGGCCACATAACAGGGCGCCGAGGATGAGCGCCACAATCTGGTTATCGGTGCGGGAAGAGACGAACAGGCCGATGGCAGCGTAAGCCGCGGCTAACAGCACAGCCGCCAGGTAACCACCGAAGACCGGTCCCCAGTCCAGGTTGCCCAGCAGCGAGACGGTGATGGGCAGGAAAATGGTCATCCCCAGCGCGACCAGCACCAGCGTCATCACGGCAAGGAACTTGCCCACCACCAGGTACACCGGCGAGACGGGGAGGGTCAGCAGGATTTCGAGCGTGCCGGAGCGCTGCTCCTCGCTCCACTGGCGCATGGTCAGCGCGGCTACCAGGAGGATCATCAACAGAGGCATCCAGCGGAAGAGGGGACGCACATCGGCGATACCCCGGGCGAAGAAGGTATCTATCCAGAAGAAAGAGAAGAGCGTGATAATCAGGAAGGTGCCCACAAAGATGAGCGCCATCGGTGAGCCAAAGTAACCTGCCAGCTCTTTGCGTGTGATTGAGAGCGTTTGTTTCATTGCCTTACCCATAGTCGCACTCCACATCAGGCCGTCGTGGCGAGTTCGTTAAAGACCGCTTCCAGGGTACGGACATCACGGCGGATTTCACGCACCGACCACCCCTCGCGCCGGGCCAGCTCGTAGATCGCGGGACAGAGGTCGCCGCCGTCGGCCTTGCCCTTGGGACCGAGCACCCGGAAGGTGGGATACCCCTCGTCGGTGGTGAGGCGTTCCACAGCGCGGACGCCGTTCAGGCTCCGCAGTGCCTGCTCCACCCCGGCCGGCGCCTCCTTGAGCACCAGGATCGCGTTCGAGGTAGAAGCCAGCTCCGCAAGTCGGGCATCGGCCCGAATTCGCCCGTTCATCAGGATGATCACGCGATCACAGAGCATCTCGACCTCGGAGAGGATGTGAGTGGAAAACAACACGGTGCTGTGAGCGGCCAGGCGGCGGATGAGACGGCGGATCTCTATCACCTGAGTGGGGTCCAGCCCGATGGTGGGCTCGTCGAGGATGAGCAGCTTGGGCCGGTGTACGATGGCCTGGGCCAGCCCCACGCGCTGACGGTACCCTTTGCTCAACTGGCCAATAGGCCTGGTCAGATGATCGGCCAGACCGGTGGCATAGACCGCCTCGGAGATGCAGGCCACCTGCTCTGACTCGGGAATCTGACGCAGCTCGGCGATCATCTTGAGGTAGGACTGGACCGAGAGTTCGGGATAGAGCGGGGCGCTCTCCGGGAGGTAACCGATGAGCGCCTGGACCTGGCGGGTATGGGTGAGCACATCAAGTCCGTTAATCTTGACACTGCCTGAGTCTGGGTGCAGGTAGCCGGTGAGGATTTTGATGCATGTCGTTTTGCCGGCTCCGTTCGGTCCGAGCAGCCCGACGATCTCGCCAGGGGCAACGTGGAACGTTACCTCTTTCAGGGCCTCAACCGGGCCGTAGGATTTGGTCAGGTTTGAGACATCTATCATGCTCGTCTCCTTCACAGTCTTCCCAGGTGTCCTAGGTGACAGTCACCTGGGCAGTGACCGTCACCTGAAGAAAGCCATTAGCATGGCGACCAGCTTTCTGAGAACCGGAGGGCGGGCGGCCGGTTGGGCGCGTCGCCCGAATGAAAAGACCGTAGCCTGGCGGTCTACGGTACAGTAGGCGATTATACAGGGAAGGGCCGTGATGTCAAGAGCCCTGCCCCCGTTATCTAGCTTGACAGGGGAACGGCCCTGTGGTATACTATACCCCAGTATCGTAAAGCTAGTATCAGGAGTGAGCGATGCCGGTATACGAGTATCGGTGTGACGAGTGTGGGGAGACGTTTGAATGGTTTGTGCGCTCGGCGGCCCAGGGAGCACCCCCTGTCTGCCCCAGATGCCAGAGCCAGCGGGTGCATAAGCGCATTTCTCTGTTCGGTGTGGGCAGTGCAGGAGGGGATAAGAGCACGGCAAGTTCGTGTGGCCCTGCGCTTTGAGGAGCGCGCAGCACAGGACCGTGAGTCCTGAGCAAAGGGCAATGCGCGGTGAAGCTCAGAGATTCCTCGGCTAAAGCGGATTTGCTCAGACGGGTACGGCGTATCGAAGGGCAGGCGCGGGGCGTCGCCAGAATGATCGAGGAGGACCGCGATTGCAACGAGATCCTCCAGCAGTTGGCGGCGATTCGTTCTGCTGCCCACCATGCCACCGTGGCCCTGGTACGGGCTTACGCCAACGAGTGTATGATGTCTATCTCTGACGAGTCCTCCGCGGAACTCGCTGATGCGCTGGCTACGGCGCTCTCGCGGCTGGCCTGATCATTTCAACAAAGAGGTGTCATATGCCCCTGCTAAGTCAAGAGATCGCGACACAGGTGCGCGAATATCTCGCCGACCTGACCAGCCCGGTGCGGCTGGTGATGTTCACCCAGGAGTTTGAATGCGAATTTTGTGCTGAGACCCGGCAATTGGTCGAGGAGGTGGCGCAGTTGTCCGACCAGGTCAGCGCCGAGATCTACAACTTCGTCACCGACCGCCAGAAGGCGGATGAGCTGGGGATAGATAAAATCCCCGCGATTGCCGTCCTTGGGGCACAGGATTACGGCGTGCGCTTCTATGGCATACCGGCTGGCTATGAGTTCTCTTCCCTGATCCAGGCCATCCGCACCGTGAGCGCTGGGTGGCCAGAGCTGCTAAGCCCCGAGGGAGTGCGCCGAGTCTCCCAGATCACCTCGCCAGTGCATATTCAGGTCTTTGTCACCCCCACCTGTCCCTACTGCCCACAGGCGGTTGTGCTGGCCCATCAGATGGCTGTCGCCAGCCCGATGGTGCGCGCGGACATGGTCGAGGCTACCGAGTTTCCCCATCTGGCGCTCAAGTACCAGGTGATGGGCGTGCCGCGCACGGTCATTAACGAGAAAATCCATATCGAGGGAGCCGCGCCGGAGTCCATGGTCTTGGCGAAGCTGGAAGAGGCGCTGGCCGGTTCCAAAGCGTAGCGCGTCGGCCGATGTTTGAGTTCAAGCTGACGGCGCCAGGGCAGGGAAGCGCGCCCTCTGGGGCGGAAGAGCAGCTTTATGACCTGATCGTGCTGGGCGGAGGACCAGCCGGGCTTACCGCGGCGATCTATGCCGGCCGTGCCCGGCTGAAGACGCTGGTGCTGACCGGCTACCTGCCCGGCGGACAACCGGCCAATACCGATGTGGTGGAGAATTTCCCCGCCTTCCCCGACGGGGTAAGCGGTCCAGAGCTGGCCCAACGCCTTCAGCAACACGCACAGCGCTTCGGGGCGCGGCTGGAGCTGGACGAAGCAGTGGGGGTGGACTTCTCCGCGCGTCCCTTCGTGATCCGTACCCCTAAGGCGACTTATCAGGGCAAAACCGTCATCATAGCCGCCGGTGCCGTTCCACGTCGGCTGGGCGTGTCTGGCGAGGAACGCTTCTTCGGGCGCGGTGTCTCCTCGTGTGCTACCTGCGGCGGCTTCTTTTACCGGGATAAGGAGGTGGTTGTCGTCGGAGGCGGGGACAGTGCCCTGGCCGAGGGGCTTTTCCTCACTCGCTTTGCTCGTCTGGTTACCATTATCCACCGGCGTGACGAGCTGAGGGCGACTAAGATCTACCGCGAGCGGGCGCTGGCGCATCCGAAAATCCGCTTTCTGCTGAGCACAGTGGTCGAGGAAATCCTGGGCGATCAGACGGTGAGCGGGGTGCGGGTGCGCAACGTCAAGACGGGCCAGGTCAGTACCATTCAGGCAGATGGCGTGTTCGTTTACGTGGGTATGCAGCCGCAGACGGAGCTCTTCGCCGGACAGCTTGCCCTGGACGCACAGGGCTACATCATCTCCGACCGCCGGCAACGCACCAGCGTCCCGGGTGTCTTCGTAGCAGGCGATGTGCAGGACCCCCTGTACCGACAGATCGTGGTGGCGGCGGGTACCGGCGCGATCGCGGCGATGGAGGCGGAGAAGTTTCTGGGAGAATATCCAGATGTTTCAGTTTAGTCCGGGAGCGAAACGCTACGAGGTACTCATTATTGGCGGGGGGCCGGCCGGTGCTACGGCAGCGCTCTATACGGCCCGGGCCGGCCTCAGCACACTGGTGATAGACAAGGGCCTGACCGCTGGCGCGCTGGGCACCACGAGCCGGATCGTCAACTACCCCGGTGTGCCCGGGCCTATCAGCGGCGCCGAGCTGGTGCGCCTGATGCGTGACCAGGCCGCCTCATTCGGGGCCGAGTTCGTCAACGATAAGGCGCTGCGGGCCGAACTGACAGGCGAGGAGAAAAAAGTATGGGGCGGTCAGGGCGTCTACCTGGGGCAGGCCGTGATCATCGCCACCGGCGCGATGGGGAGGGCACGTTTTGTGCCGGGCGAGGAGCGGCTGCTGGGCAGGGGCGTCAGTTACTGCGCTACATGCGACGGGGCTTTCTTCCGTGGCCGCCAGGTAGCCGTGGCCGGCAACAACGACGAGGCCGTGGAGGAAGCGCTGACGCTGACCAGGTTCGCCTCCCGGGTGCACTTCCTGTCTCCTACACCAGAGCTGCATGCCTCGCCGCACCTGGCCGAGGAGCTACATTCGCACGCACTAGTCTCGTTCTACCCGGCGGCCAGATTGCAGGAAGTTATTGGCGCGGAGACCGTCGAGGCGGTGCGTTTCACCTCGGCCGGCCAGGAGCAGGTCATCCCGGTCGAGGGCGTGTTCATCTACCTTCAGGGCAACATGCCGGTGACCGATTTCCTGGACGGGCAGCTTCCCACCAGCGAGGGGGGCTGTCTTCTGGTGGACAGTAATTTCCAGACGGCCATTCCCGGCGTCTTTGCGGCCGGGGATGTGCTGTGTAAACATCTGAAGCAGGCCGTGATCGCTGCAGCCGAGGGTGCGCAGGTCGCGATGGCTGTGGACCGTTACCTGCACGGCAGAGAGAAGCTACGGCCGGATTGGTCTAAATAAGAGGTGTCAGCCAATGGGTGATGTCATTGTCCAGACCACGTATTTCGAGCAGCCAGGCCCGCACAATACCTCGCGCACGCTGGAGCTTGCCAGACAGCGGGCCGAGGCGCTGGGCATCCGTTCCATTGTGGTCGCCAGCACCTACGGTGAGACGGGGGTTCAGGCCGCGCGGATGTTCCAGGGCTACAATCTGGTCGTGGTGACCCACGCGACGGGCTTCGCCGGGCCCAATGTCCAGGAGCTGAGCGATGAAAACCGCGCCGCTATCGAAGCGGCCGGGGGCAAAATCCTTACCTGCCAGCATGCTTTCGGTGGCATCAGCCGGGCAGTGCGCAAAAAGTGGGGCACCTATGAGATAGACGAGATTGTAGCCCAGACACTCCGTACCTTCGGTGAGGGCACCAAGGTATGCCTGGAAATCGCGTTGATGGCTGCTGACGCCGGGCTGGTCAGAGTGGGAGAGCCCTGCATAGCCATCGGGGGTACCGGCCGTGGTGCGGACACCGCCCTGGTGCTCGTTCCGGCTAACGTCCAGCAATTCTTCGACCTGCGGGTGCTGGAGGTGTTGTGCAAACCACGCCTGGGATAGTTGGTCAATTGTCCCATCACGTGATGGAGGAAGAGGATGAGCGGCAAGATTGAGGAGATGACCTTTGAGCAGGCTTACGCTGAGCTGGAGGAAACGGTGCGCAAGCTGGAGATGGGCGGGTTGGACCTGGAAGAGAGCCTGGCCCTCTTCAAGCGAGGGCAGGCACTGGCTGCTTACTGTAACGCCCAGCTTGACCAGGCCGAGCTGAAGGTGCGCCAGTTGGCACCGCAGGGCGTGGTGCCCTTTGAGCCGGAGACCGGAGGGGAGCGGTGAGTAAACAGTCGCGCCTCCTGGTGGGAATAACTGCCCTGCTGGCGACCATCGCGCTTACCTCCAGCATATTGTCCGGGTGTGGCGGCAGCAAGATGACACCGGTCACCCCCACCCCAACCCGTACCCCTCCCCCACCGGCGACGCCGACGGCAACTCCACAACCCACTGCGACTCCCACACCCACGCTTCCTCCAACACCGACGCCTTCGCCGACCCCTACCGTCCGACCGGAGAACGTCAACCCGCTTACTGGCGAGGTGGTCTCCGATCCGAGCGTGCTGGACCGGGTGCCGGTGGTACTCAAAATCTCCAACTGGCCGGGCCAGTACGTGCGCCCCCAGGCCGGGATCAACAGCGCCGACCTGATCTTCGAGCACTACAATGAAGGATGGTTCGCCACGCGCTGGAGCGCCGTTTACTTGGGAAAAGACCCTGAACGGGTGGGTCCGGTACGCAGTGGACGCCTGATTGACCTGGAGTTACCGGCGATTTACAAAGGGGTGCTGGCCTGCTCGGGGTTCAGCAACGGTGTGCTGGAGATTATGAAGAACTCAGACCTCTACCCCGACCGCATTGCGTCCCCCAGTGTGGGAGTCGGCCAGCCGGTCTTCTACCGCGATTTCAGCCGCGATGTCCCGCTTGAGCACACTATGTACTCCAGCCCGGCGCGGGTGCGTGAATGGGCAGCAGCGCGGGGCGTGAGCGGGCGGCAGGCGGGGCTGGACGGCATGGTCTTTTCCGACGCCCCCACGGTAGCGGGGCAGCCCGCGCGGGTGATCCGTATCCCATGGAGGCACCACGATGCCGAATGGCGCTATGACGAGGCCAGCGGGCGTTACCTGCGCTGGAGCGATGGAGTGCCACACACCGATGCGCTGGATGGAAGCCAGCTCAGCGTAGCCAACGTGGTCGTGCTTTACGTCCCGCAGTGGGATACTAATATCGTGGAGGATCCGCACAGCGGGGCTTTATCCATCCAGTTTGCCCTGTGGGATTCCAACCGCGCCATTATCTTCCG
This sequence comes from Anaerolineae bacterium, assembly GCA_026418995.1. Taxonomy (GTDB): domain Bacteria; phylum Chloroflexota; class Anaerolineae; order B4-G1; family B4-G1; genus JAOAAG01. Next base: position 12,866 of record JAOAAG010000174.1, on the reverse strand, counting down.
CGACGGCATACGCATAGACGGCTTCTGGCAGCGCTGGAAACGGGAGGATATGCTGACACTCACCGATGAAAAAGCCAATCCGATCCCCCTCAAAGTGGGCAACACCTTCTTCGAGGTCATACCTACCGAGGGGTTGGACATTGTGGTTGAGCCATAGCCATCCCTGTCCCGAACATCGTGTGAGCGTATCATAAGCTTTTGGCGACAAGTCCGGCGCAGGCCGGACTTCGTGCTACTCTTCCGAGGAAGTGATTCGGAAGCGAGGCGATGATACGTAGATGGTTCAGAAACTTGGCCAGACTGTGCGTTAAAATCGCTGCCTTCCCCTTTTCTTCCAGACCGTGGGTCAGCGGTCTGGCGGTAGTGCTTCTCCTGCTGGTCACCTCCGTTGATTACGAGCGGCACCTGGCATTCTCTGACCTGCCTCTGGAAGCATACCCGGTGCTGGAGCTGGAGGGCTACCGGCGACTGCTGGTGCTGGCCCCGCACAGTGACGATGAGACGCTGGGAGCGGGCGGTCTGATCCAGGCCGCGCTCCGGCAGGGGATGGACGTGCATGTCGTCATCGTCACCGCTGGCGACGGATACCGCCGCGCAGCGATCGCAGAGTCCCAGCGCCTCCTCCCGACTGCTCGAGACTTCATCGCCTTAGGTGAACTGCGCTACGGCGAATCTTTGCTGGCACTGAGCAGGCTAGGGTTACATCGGGAGCAAATTGATTTTCTGGGCTATCCCGACGGGGGGCTTGCCTCACTGTGGTGGGAGCATTGGGAGAGCAACCGGCCCTATCGCTCTCCTTACACCAGGCAAGAGCATAGTCCCTATCCCTTTAACTCCGGCGTTCCCTACAGCGGGGAGATGTTACTGAAACAATTGCTTGGGATCATCCGGAGAGAGCGGCCGGACCTCATTGTGATGCCTCATCCCAATGACGAGAACAGCGACCATTACACCTTGAGCGCGTTTCTGATCTTAGCAGTGGACATGGAACACCTGGAAGACCCCACCTACAGCCCACAACTGCTCAGTTATCTGGTGCACTACGGCTTGTATCCGCAACCTCTGGGCTTCAGACCTGGCGCGGGTCTCCTGCCACCTCGCCGCTTACGCCAGATCGGTAGATGGCTTCAATTCCCTCTCTCCACGACAGAATTGGCGACCAAGCGGGAGGCGATAGAGGGTTACGTTTCTCAACAGCGCGTCTTGCGTCCCTACTTGCTCAGCTTCGTCAGACGCAACGAGATGTTTATGAAAGTGGACGGCGCTGCTGAGGTAGGCATCGTGGATAGCGAGATAACGAGCAGCGATCCAGACGCAATTGTGTCCCTGCCAAGCCGCCCTGATCCTACCACTGACAGGTTAGTACGCAAAGCGTCAGGCGGAGCCGACATCACCGGCCTTCGCGTGTTCCGTGTGCACGACAGGCTGTGGATCGTAGTGGAGACACGCACCCGCGTCAGCCGCGCCTACTCTTACCATCTGCTGGTACGTTCCTTCACACCGCAGAGTACACGCAGGTGGAGTGCCCACTGGGAGCGGACGAGCCAGGATAATGCCCTGGCTTGCGGGAACACACTGTGGTACTCGCTGGACAGCGATGCGCTCGGCGATCCAGACTGGTTGGCCGTAACAGCGGAAACGCGCAAGGGCGTAATAGTATTGGACCGGACTGCCTGGTATTTGATAAGGCTCAAGGATTTTATCAGTGAGGATATCGTCCCTGCCCATTAGTATATTGCTTTGCCGGCTGCAAGGGTTGGTGGCACAGGTATTCCGCGGGCTCACCACCCGTCGCCTCGCCGTGGCGGTACTGCTACTTGCCCTGTGCACGGCATCGTTGCGCGAGGCATGGGATACCGACATGTGGTGGCATCTGGCGACGGGGCGGTACATCGTGGAACAGCGCACCATCCCGCACGAGGATGTCTTCTCTTACACCGCCGCCGGCCAGCGCTGGATCGCCCACGAGTGGTTGACGGATGTGTTGATGTATGCGCTGTACAGCGCCGGGGGCACACCGGCTCTGATCGTCGCGGCATCGCTGGTGGTGACCGCAACCTTTGCGCTGGTCTACTTCACCTCACTTGCAGGCGCATCCGCAACGGCCGGTGTTCAGCCTTACGCTGCGGTGTTCACAGTCCTGATTGCCGCGTTCGCCTCGGCCATCACCTGGGGGGCACGCCCACAACTGCTCAATGCCCTGTTGCTGGCGCTGTTCCAGGCGCTGTTGCGGGCTGGGGTCTTGTGGCCCCTTCCCCTGCTCACACTCCTGTGGGTCAACCTGCACAGCGGCTTCCTGCTGGGGTTAGTGCTGATCGGCATTGTGCTGGTAGGGAACGGGCTCTCGAATGTGCTTGCCCCTGCCGCGACGGGGGCAGGGTACAAGTTGCGCCACCTGGCGTTAATCCTGGTGCTCTGCGTACTCGCCGCGTTCGTCAACCCCAACGGCTACCATATGCTGCTGTACCCGTTTGGCACGCTGGGCAGCCGTGCGATGCAGAGCTACATCCAGGAGTGGGCCTCGCCAGACTTCCACCTGCGGGCATACTGGCCCTTTGCCCTGTTGCTGCTGGGCGGGGCGCTGGTACTGGTGCTGGCACAGCACAAAGGAACAGCCACTTCTGTCACCGACCTGCTCCTGTTCTTCGGGTTCGGATTTGCCGGGCTGGTCTCGGCGCGGCACATTCCCTTGTTTGCCGTAGTAGCCGCCCCGCCTGTCGCGCGTGCGCTGGGCAGGCTGCTCCGCCCGCTCCTGCGCAGCGACGGCCGCGGATGGCCGCTTCTCAACTGGGCGCTACTACTGTTGCTCATAGCGGGGCCACTCTGGCGTCTCCCGAAGGTGCTGGAGAAGGAACGACAGTTGGAACATACCCGCTATCCGGCAGACGCACTGGAGTTCATACGCGAGCATGGCCTGGCAGGAAAACGGATGTATAATAGCTACAACTGGGGCGGCTATCTGATCTGGAATGGCCTGCCGGTCTTCATTGACGGACGCGCCGATGTCTATGGCGACGCCTTTATCCACGACTATATGCTGGCGTACTGGTTACTGGGAGACTGGCGGGTCCCGTTGGATAAGTATGGGGTAGACTACATTCTGATAGAGAGCGAGCTGCCTCTGGCCCGTCTGCTGGAAGAGACGGACGAATGGGTACGGGTGTACCGGGATGAGGTGGCAGTAGTGTACGTTAAAGGTGACGGTCACTTTGAAAAGTGACCGTCACCTGAGCGCTGGAGGAAATAAACTGAACAAAATCCCTGAGCTGGAGATAATCCTGACCCACGAGAACGCGGACTTCGACGCCATTGCCAGTCTGGTGGGGGCGAGTAAGCTCTTTCCATCCGCCAGGCCCGTACTGCCACGCCGTATTAACCGGAATGGACGGGCCTTCCTCGCGCTCTACGGGGCAGAACTTCCCCTGGTGCACCCGGATGACCTCCCCCGCCGCCGCAGGATCCGGCGCGTCATCCTCGTGGATACGCAAAGCCTGGTCACGCTCGGCGGGATGGAGCGCGAGCTCCAGGTTGACATCATTGACCATCACGCCCTCGACCGGGAGCTCCCTGCCGGGTGGAGCTTTTCCGGTGAGCCACTGGGCGCCACGACCACGCTACTGACGGAGGAGATCGCCGCGCGCGCCATCAGATTGAGCAACGTCGAGGCCACACTCCTCCTGCTGGGCATCTACGAGGACACCGGCTCCCTATCCTACGAAGGCACCTCCGCCCGTGACGCACGTGCCGCTGCCTGGCTGATGGAACAGGGGGCGCGCCTCTCCGTGGTCAACGAGTTCCTGCACCATCCGCTGGCCCCAGAGCAGCGCGCGCTGTACGAACAGTTGCTGGAGCACTGTGAGACCCATGAGCTCGAGGGACATACCATCGCGCTGGCCTGGGCCGAGGCGACGGACTTCTCCGAGGAGATTTCCACGCTGGCCCATAAGCTGCGCGAATTGCTGGAGCCCTCGGCGCTCTTTGTGCTCGTGGCCCTGGGCGATGGCTCCCGGATTCAGCTCGTCGCACGCAGCACGACCAATGACATTGATGTCTCCGTCGTCGCCAGGCAGTTTGGGGGCGGGGGACACGCCCGCGCAGCAGCAGCGCTGATTCGCGGGCGCTCGCTCCAGGCAGTGCGCGAGAAGCTGATGGCCCTGTTGCCCGCGACCGTGCGCCCCAGCGTCACCGTGGCCGACATTATGTCACGGGGCGTCCAGGTACTCTCCCCCGAGACCACCGTCGCCGAGGCGGCGGCGCGGATGCAACGCACCGGCCACGAGGGCTACCCCATCGTCGCAGAGGGACGGGTGGTCGGCCTGCTCACCCGCCGCGAGGTGGACCGTGCGCTCCACTTCAAGATGGCCGACCTCCCCATCTCCAGGATTATGCGGGCTGGCAGTGTCACCGTCAGCAGCAGCGACTCGGTCGCGCACCTGCAGCGGGTGATGATCGAAAGCGGTTGGGGACAGATACCCGTCGTCGAAAACGACCGTATCGTGGGAGTGGTCACCCGCACAGACCTGATTAAGCTGTGGGGACAGTCTCCCGCCTCATCGCGCCGTGAGGAGATCGCCAGGCGGCTCGAGCAGGCCATCGCGCCGCCTGTGCTCACGCTGGTGCGTTACATCTCACGCACTGCGCATGAGATGGATATCGTCCCCTACTTCGTGGGGGGGCCGGTGCGCGATCTGTTGCTGGGACAGCCCATTGTGGACGTGGACCTCGTGGTCGAAGGCGATGCCATCGCGCTGGCAAGCCGCCTGGCCGGCGAGCTGGGAGGACGGGTACGCGCCCACAGACGTTTCCGCACCGCCAAATGGCTCCTCTCGCAGGAAGTGTGGAAAAAACTGGGCGTCTCTCCGATTACGGCCGCTTTGCCTTCCAGCGTGGACTTCGCCACGGCCCGCACCGAGTTCTACACCCACCCCACCGCCCTGCCCCAGGTACAGCGTAGCTCGATTACCCAGGACCTGCACCGACGCGACTTCACCATCAACACGTTGGCGATCCGCCTCGACCCGGCCCACTGGGGGGAGTTGCTCGACTTCTACGGAGGGGAGGCCGATCTGCGTAACGGGGTGATCCGCGTGCTGCACAGCCTCAGTTTCATAGATGATCCTACCCGCATCCTCAGAGCGGCGCGTCTGGAGAGCCGCCTGGGATTCCGGCTCGACCAGCGCAGCGAGGAGCTGATCGCCGATGCGCTGCCTATGCTCAAACGGGTGAGCGGCGATCGCATCCGCCACGAGCTGGAGCTGATCTTCCGCGAGGAGAGGCCGGAACTAGCGCTGTGTCGGCTGGAGGAGCTGGGCGTGCTGGCCCACATCTGTCCCGGCCTGCGCTGTGACCGCTGGCTGCAAACCCGCTACCGCATTATCCATCGCACGGAGCAGCCTGGGCCAAACGGCAACGGTTGGAACCCTGAGACATGGGGGCTTACGGCCAGAGACAACACTTACCTGCACCTGGCTCTGCTTGCCTACAACCTCGACCATGAGGCACTGGAAGAGCTCATCAAGCGTCTGAACATCAAACGCGATGACGCGGAAGAGCTGCGCATGCTGCCTGCGCTGAAAATGACTTTACAGCAACTGGGGAAGGCCCGCCGTCCCAGCGATGTATACCGCTTGCTCCAACCGTACCCTTCCCGGGTTCTGGCGGTGGCCTGGCTGGCCACCGACCGTAAAAAGGTGCGCCAACACCTGCTGGACTACCAGCAGAGCTGGCGGCTCGTCGAGCCGGAGCTGACCGGTGACGACCTCAAAGCGATGGGGCTGAAGCCGGGCCCGCTGTTTGGGCAACTGCTCAGGACACTGCGCAATGCCCGACTGGACGGCAAGGTACACAGCCGCGAAGAGGAGATTGCCTTGCTCCAGAAGCTACTGGCCGCACAGTAAGCAGGCGCAAGCGATAGGGGCCATCCGGCATTGCCGTCGTGGCAGGTTGACAGAAGCGACAAATAAGCTATAATTCAAAGCGCGTCAACCCCTTGGCACCGTTCATGTCAGATTGCGGTTGGCGCTTCATCATGCTAAAGCGTTGACCGGGACGAGTACCGTCTGGGGAGTCTTCAGAGAGAGCGGGCCTCAGGCTGCAAGCCCGCTTGACCGACCAGGCGAGAAAACCCCCCGGGAGCCGGCTCCTCAAATCGCTGCTATGCGGTCGGCGAGAGTATGGAGTCGCGGGCAGGCCCGTTACAGCCAAGAGCGCCACCGTCTGCTGCTGCAGACCGTGGAACTTGGGTGGAACCACGTGGGATGACGACCCCCGCGCCCCAGGGCGTGGGGGTCTTTTATATCGGGAGGCAAGACCATGGCTGAACAGAATAACCAGCGGAGCGAATATTTGCAACGGTTGCGCCACTCCGCCTCGCACGTGATGGCTCAGGCGGTACTGGAGAAGTTCCCCACCGCTAAACTCGCCATCGGCCCGGCCATCGAGCACGGATTCTACTACGACTTCGACCTTCCCCGTGCGCTGACCCCGGACGACCTGGCCGAGATCGAGGCGCGTATGCGCGAGATCATCGCCCAGGGGCATGATTTTGTCTACCGCGAGGTCTCGGAAGAGGAGGCGCGCCGCCTCTTTGCTGACCAACCGTACAAACAAGAGCTGATTGATGGTATCCTCTCTGGCGGAGTGGACGAGGACGGCAATCCCCTTGCCGAAGCGCCGAAACTCTCGGTCTACCAGAGTGGCCCATTTGTGGACCTGTGCCGTGGGCCGCACGTGGCCAACACGCGGGAGATTAACCCGGATGCTGTCAAACTCCTGAATGTCGCCGGGGCCTACTGGCGTGGCGACGAGCGCCGTCCCATGCTCCAGCGCATCTACGGCACGGCCTGGGAGACGAAGGCGCAGCTCGAGGCCTATCTGGCCTGGTTGGAGGAGATTGAGAAACGTGACCATCGGCGGCTGATCAAGGAGCTCGACCTCATCAGCTTTCACGAGGAAGTGGGCGCCGGCCTGGCCCTCTGGCACCCCAAGGCCGGGCGCATACGCGTCATCATCGAGGATTACTGGCGCCGGCTGCACTATGAAGGTGGCTACGAGATCATCTTCACGCCCCATATCGGGCGGGCGCTGCTGTGGGAGACCTCAGGCCATCTCAACTTCTACAAAGACGGGATGTACGCGCCGATGAATATCGAGGGGCAGGAGTATTACATCAAGCCGATGAACTGTCACTTCCACGTGATGATCTACAAATCGAAGCTGCGTTCCTACCGCGAGCTGCCGCTGCGCTGGGCAGAACTGGGCACGGTCTACCGCTTCGAGCGCAGCGGCACGCTGCACGGACTGCTGCGCGTGCGCGGTTTTACCCAGGATGATGCACACATCATCTGCACGCCAGAGCAGATTGACGATGAAATCCTGCGCGTACTCGATTTCAGCCTGAACCTCCTGCGTGGTTTCGGCTTCGAGGACTTCAAGATTGAGCTGAGCGTGCGCGATCCCAGGAAGCTGGAAAAGTACGCCGGCTCAGATGAAATGTGGCAGCAGGCCGAGGCCTCGCTGGTCAAAGCGCTTCAGACGCGCAACCTTCCCTATGAGCGCATAGAAGGCGAGGCAGTCTTCTACGGGCCTAAGATTGACATCAAAATCCGCGACGCGCTCAACCGCCTGTGGCAGTGTACGACGATCCAGTTCGATTTCAATGTGCCTGGCCGCTTCAACATGACGTACATTGGCGAGGATGGCAAAGAGCACCAACCGTATATGGTGCATCGTGCCCTGCTTGGTAGCCTGGAGCGCTTCTTCGGCGTGCTGGTGGAGCACTACGCCGGGGCTTTCCCGGTCTGGCTATCCCCCGTGCAGGTCAGGCTGATCCCTATCGCCGACCGGCACATTAGCTATGCCCGTACTGTGGCCGGGCAGTTGAGGGCAGCGGGGTTACGTGTAGAGGTGGATGACTCCGACGAGCGCATGCAGGCCAAGATCCGCAATGCCCAGATGGAAAAGATCCCCTACATGCTCATCGTCGGTGACAGGGAGATGGAGGCCGGACAGGTCAATTTGCGCTTGCGCGATGGCCAGGTCCCCGGCGCGATGGCCGTGAGCGACTTCATCGCCCTGGCCCAGCAGGCAATAGCAGCGAAGCGTCTCCTCTAATCACTATAGTGCAGGCGACGGTCACCTCCAGACAGGTGACCGTCACCTGCATCCCCGGTAACCACCTCCCCAAGCCGCCTGAGCGGCGCGCGCCATCACGATAGCCACCGATTCCCTTGACATTCTCCAGCCCAGCGTGTATAATTGCTACTGAGAATCATTTGCAATAAGAGGCCAGAATGACCAGTCGGGAAAACGCCTTGCGAGAAGCGTTTCACGGTGCGGGCCGGCGGCTGACCGCCCAGCGGCGGCTGATTATGGAGGTGCTGGAGGAAAGCGAGGGCCACCTGGACGCCGAAACGCTCCACGACCGGGTCAGGGCCCGCAATCCCGGTATCAGCCTGGCCACGGTCTACCGCACGCTGGCCGTGCTCGAGGATATGGGGCGCGTGGAGAAGCACAGCCTGGGTGAGGATCACAGCCACTACGAGACGGTACGCGATGCACCACACTATCACTTCTCCTGCCTGGGCTGCGGGAGGGTGATCGAGTTCGATGCCCCAGAGGTGGCACGGGTCATCCGTCGCCTGGGCGAACAAGAGGGTGTGCAGGTCACTGAGGCGCACCTGACTCTGAGTGGCTATTGCGCTCGCTGTAGGGAGGTGAGAAGATGAAGTGGATAAGGAGATCGGATTGTCGAGAACAGTGCTCAGCTCTTCCTGCTGATCATGGAAATGGAGTGGTGCCGTTGAGTGCGCTCAAGCCCGGCGAGCGTGGCGTGGTCTCACAGGTCCTGTGCGGTAGGAATCTCCTGTGCCGTATGGCCACGCTGGGTTTTACGCCGGGCGCAGAGGTTATGATGGTACAGAACTACGGCCGCGGCCCCCTGATCGCTCAGGTGAGAGGGGCCCGCATCGCGCTTGGCCGTGGCGAGGCTGGCAAGGTGCAGGTGAGACGTGAAACGTGAGGAGTGAAACGTGAGGAGTGACCGAATCCCGCTTGTCGCGCTGGCCGGGCAACCTAACGTAGGCAAGTCCACCGTCTTCAACCTGCTCACGGGGCTGAGCCAGCATGTGGGTAACTGGCCGGGTAAGACCATCGAGCGCAGAGAAGGGACATTCATCTGTGATGGCCGAGTATACCGGCTGGTGGACTTGCCTGGTACCTACAGCCTTACCGCTAACTCAGCCGAGGAGGTGATCGCGCGCGAGTTCATCGTCCGTGAGAAGCCGGATGTCGTGGTGGCGCTGGTGGATGCAGCGATCCTGGAGCGCAGCCTGTACCTGGTGGCGGAGCTCGTTTCCTTGCCCGCGCCGGTCATCGTGGGACTGAATATGATGGACGTGGCCCATCAGGAAGGTCTAGAGATTGACGTGCAAAAGTTGGAGGCTGCGCTGGGGGTGCGTGTCGTGCCTATGTCGGCTGCCCACAACGTCGGGGTGCGTGAACTGGTCGAAGCCGTTGACCAGGCTGTGCGTGGCGAGTATCTCTACGCGCCACGACGCCCCGCCATTCGCGCCGATCACGCAGAGGTCCTGGCCGAGATTGAGCGTCTGGTCTCTCCCTGGACACCGTCTCCCTACCCGCCACACTGGGTGGCACTGAAACTTCTGGAGGGCGATGAGGAGATCACACGCCTGATGCAGGCACATCTTCCTGCCGAACAGTGGGAGACGGTGCATAAGATTCTGAAGGCCCATGAGGATGCGCTGGTTGCTGTAGCGAGCGGGCGCTACGAATGGATCAGGCAGGTCATCCGTGCGGCGGTGAGCCGCCCACGCCGTGGGCAGATCAGCCTGACGGAACGCCTCGACCGTTGGGCGGCGCATCCCTTCTGGGGACTGGTGATCCTGGCGGGAATCCTTGGCCTGGCCTTCTGGCTTACTTACACGGTCGGTCTTCCTCTGGTGGATCTGCTGGACGCCCATATCCTGCAACCGCTGGCCGGGCTGTCCCGCGCCGGGCTGGAACCTATCTCGCCGTGGCTGGCCGGGCTGGTCGCTGACGGTCTCATCGGCGGGGGAGGGTTTATGCTTACCTTTCTCCCTATCCTGGTCATTTTCTTCGCCATTATGGGTATTCTCGAAGACGTCGGGTATATGGCGCGGGCGGCTTATGTGATGGATGGTCTGATGCACCCGATGGGATTGCATGGCAAGTCCTTTCTGCCGCTGTTCCTGGGCTTTGGTTGCAACGTCCCGGCGGTGTTGGGTACGCGGGTCATCGAGTCGCGCCGTGCCCGGCTGCTGACCGCTTTACTGGCTCCTCTCATCCCCTGCACAGCCAGAATGACCGTAGTGGCATTTCTGACGCCCATATTCTTCGGCGCTGCCGCGACCTGGGTCTCGTGGGGGGTAGTACTTCTGTCGCTTGTGGTGCTGGCTGCCTCCGGCATGGTGATCAGCCGAGTCTTTTTGAGAGGTGAACGGGCCGCTTTCATTATGGAGCTGCCCCTGTACCATATCCCCAACCCACGCACGATCGGATTGTTTGTCTGGCAACGGACGGCCGAGTTCCTGCGTAAGGCGGTCACGGTCATCCTCCCTGTCTCCCTTCTGGTATGGGCACTCTCGGTTTTGCCCGGCGGGACTATGGAGAATAGTTACCTGGCCTGGCTGGGCTATCGGCTGGAACCACTGGGGCGGTTGATGGGGCTGGACTGGCGGCTGGTCGTGGCGCTGTTGAGCAGTTTCATCGCCAAGGAGAACGCCATCGCCACGCTGGGTGTCGTGATGGGCACGGGAGAAGATGCCGGCCTCGCACGGCTCCTGGCCCAGGCTTATCCACCGGCGACGGGCCTGGCCTTCCTGGCCGTACAGGTGCTGTTCATTCCCTGTGTGGCAACCGTTGCGGCGCTGCGTCAGGAGGTCGGCTGGCGGTGGACGCTCTTCAATCTGGGGTTTCAGCTCACCGTGGCGGTGGTGGTGGGTGCCGCGGTCTACTGGCTGGCCCGACTGGGAGGGCTGTGATGCTCGAGCGTTTGATAGATTTGTTGCGGACTGGCAGGAGCTATCGGATTGCCGACCTGGCCCGCGAGCTGGACACGACCCCCGCGCTGATCGAGGCGATGCTGGAACGGCTGGAACAGATGGGATACCTCAGGCAGATATGTGGAGACGCAGGGGGATGGGCATGCCGGCGAGGGTGCGCTGCCTGCGTGCCTGCTGGCGTGTGCGTGGCGGGCAGTGGGCGAGCGTGGGTACTGACCGAGAAGGGGATGGGCGACAGGCAATGAGCGAAAAGTAGCGTTTGGGCGAAAGCCGGGCCATACCATTTGACAATCGGGCAGGAGGGCGTATACTTAGTATCGCCTGGCCACGGTGGCTGAGGTTTACGGTGAGGACAGCAAACGGAGGGTGCTATGCTTGAATCTGCCCGACTGGTGATGAGTCAGGGGCCACAGCCCGGCGAAGCCTTTACCCTGGATAAAGATGTCGTCACGCTGGGGCGCGCTCCCACCAACGACATTGTGATCAACGAGCCTCAGGTCTCGCGTCAGCATGCCCGTATCCTGCGCCAGGGAAACACGCTGGTGATCGAAGACCTGGGGAGCACGAACGGTACGTTTGTCAACGGTATGCGGCTGGTGGGTCCCCATGTGCTCCTCAGCGGCGATGTGATTGGCCTGGGCGACGCCGTCAGGTTCACGTACTATGCCGCCGGGCCGGCAGAACCCCGGACGACCATCCCGATAGAGCCGCCGGTGGTTGAACAGCGGGCGGCGCCGGGTAGCCCTGGTTACGTGCCTCCGCAGGTTAGCCTTCCCCCACACGAGTACAGCGCGCGACCAGAGCAGAGCAGCAGGAAGTGGATATGGATCGTCGGAGGTGGGTGTCTGGTGGTACTCCTGTGCCTCGCTGCGTGTGGGGTTCTGTTCGTACTCGATTATCTCCGCCTGCTGCCCGACTTCTTCTATCAACCGCTGTTCTGGCTGGGGCTGGACAAATACTTCATACGCTAGCTGCCTCCAGCAACCGACGCACCGGTTCCTTGGCCCCGCTCTCACCCTCGAGAGCCGGACCGACGCAGCCTGGGCATCCCCCGGCACAGGGACATGCTTCCACTACCTCGAGTGCCGCTTTCAGCAACCCATCGTGGAGCTCGTAGAGGCGCGCGCTCAAGCCGGCTCCCCCGGGCGCGCGGTCATACAGCGTGATGGTGGGCAGGTCGCTCCCGGGCGCACGGGCCTGCACTGCGGTGCCCAGGTCCGCCGGATCGCACATCAGATGTAACGGGGCCAGGTTCTGCAACAGGTACGCCAGCCCGCCCAGCGCTCCGTGCACCCCTCGCGCCTGCTCCACCCTGCGGTGACAGGCCGGGCATAGCGTGATCAGATTGTCCAGACGGTTAGCATACTTATAGAAGTCGTTAACCCCTGGCACGTAACCGAAGGTGCGGAACGGGATCAGATGATGGACATCGTGCTGGCGTCCCCCCTGCTCCGGTGCACCGCACTGGCAACACCTGTACCCATCCCGGGCGCGCGCGGCATCCCGCTGGGCCGGCCAGTCCGGGCCGTAATAGAGGGGCGCCGGCAGGATACCGGCTTCCTGAAGCGCCCGCGTCAGCTCCGGAGAGAGCGTTAGCCAGTAGCCGATAGTGTGGAGCGTCTGCTCCGGCAGTTCGAGTGGCTCCCAGCCCAGCACCTCGTGCGTATAGCGCCTGATCTTGCGGTAACCTGTGACTCTGGTGGTCACAAGTACTTCGCCCCACCCCTTTTCCCCCTGTCGGACGGCCTCCTGCGCCGCCTGGTAGATGACGCGCACCTCCGTCACAGAAGAGGCCTGCGTATAGTCTGTCTCTTATACACATCT
>JAOAAG010000128.1 GCA_026418995.1 Anaerolineae bacterium | reverse complement strand
CGTTCGCCGGTATCGTCGCATTGTAATCCACGTTCCTCGCCGTCACCGACGCACCCGACTGCGTGTGCGTGGCATTCCATATGTTCGTGATCTGCTGATTGCCGGGGAAGGTCCATGCCAGCGTCCAGCCGTTGATCGCCGAAGCGCTGTTGTTGCGAATCGTCACGTTCACCGTCGCACCTGTCCCCCAGTCATTGGCAATCACGTAATCCACCGCGCAGGAGCCGCCAGTGGCCGGGGTAGCTGTTGGGGTTGGTGTGCGCGTTGGTGTCTGTGTGGGCCCCGTGGTCGGGGGCGGCGTGCGCGTCGGCGTCGCTGTTGCCGTGGGCGTTGGACCAGGCGTTGGCGTACGGGTCGGCGTCGGCGTCGGGCCGGGCGTCGGCGTCCGCGTGGGTGTGGGCGTCGGGCCAACCGCGCCACCGAAGAGACGGCCGTACTCCGCATTGGCCAGCGCGACGTCTACCTGCGCCCAGAAGCGATGGTACCGGAAGGTCGGCGCGGAGCCACCATTCAGGTAGGCCTGGACCTTGGGCCAATCCGGATCATTGGTGTACTTGGGGCGGATGCTGATGAAGGTAGATGAGGAGTTGATCGTTGCGCCTTGCGCGTTCCGCCCCGTCCAGCCGCTGGGGATGTAGACGGGATCGTCGAAGCGGTTGTAATCGGAGCGCGTCTCGGGCGCCGAGACGCCCTTGTCGTCCCGATATAGCGTCCACATGCGGTCCAGCAACTCTTTCGCCAGGTCGCGTGAGGCGGTGTCGCCGGACTTGGCTGCGTAGTAGATCAGAGCGCGTGCCAGCGCCCCCGTGACTCCCACGTCCTGGGTGTAATCTACGACGGTTACACGCAGGTTGGCATTGCTGCCTGGATTACTGGGATTCCAGCTATCGGGCTGGCCACTCCAGCGCAGCGTGGAGGGGATCTCGTAGCCACCATTAGCGGTCAGACGGACGACACTCTTGATCCACGAGACCCACTTGTCCATAACTGTCTTGGCCGTCGAGTCGCCGGTGAGATAGTAGTACTGGGCCAGCCGTTCCATGCTCCACGCCTGCCAGCCGAACCAGGTGTTGCTGCCCGGATCGAGGTAGACCGGGTCTGGAACGTAGGCCATGCCATAGAAGGTCGCCTGGCCCGCGGGACGCGCCTCGTAGCGCCCGTTCCACGAGTTGGTAGCACCACCGGCGATCGCGCCGTCCGCCGACTGCAGCCAGCGGTAGAATTCGAGTTGCCGTTGCAGGCTGGTGGCCCAGTCACGTGCGCCGTTAGGCGAGCGCGGTCTGAACGCACTCTGCGTGCTCAGCACCCAGGCCGCCACCGGGTTCTGATAGCCGAAGTGCACATGGCTACAGCCGATGCGCCAGGCCCAATCGGTACTGCCGGTGGGGCCGCCCCAGGAATAATACCAGGAGAGCAGATAGTGGGCGCTGTCGTAGCCGCTGCCGGCGGGGCAGGAGGGGCTCGCGCAGCCCATGACCTTGTAGTACTTGTCGAAGAAGGAGAAGCGCAGGTAATCGCCCAACTTAGCAGCCTTGGCTACCAGGCTATCCACGGTCGCATTCCCGCCTGCTGCGTCGGCCCATACCTTGGCCCAGTACATGGCCTGGACGGCGCGAGCGTCCGCGTCGGGCGCGTTGGTGTAGCGGTACTGCCGGGCATACGTCCAGCCCGATCCCGGCGGGTTGGCGGTGAACAGGTCGAGGAAGCCGTTCGGGCCGCCCCAGTTGAAGGCTTCCCACGAGGGATGGGGTACTGTCTCCCACACCGATTCCTGCGGCCCGCGCTGGAAGGTGTTGATGTACGACGGTTTGCTGGTGCCATCGCCGCGCACACCGTAGCCGTACCAGTTATCCACGTCCAGCAGCCAGTGCATGCCATAGATGTCCGTCGTGCCGTAGGTGGATTGCAACTCGCTGCAGATCGGCTCGGTGCCCACACTCACGCTGGTATCCATAACCGCCGGATAACCGTTCGGCAGGTCGTGTTCGGGCGCGTAGGTCGCCTTGTACGAGCAGTTGTTGTTCGGCTGGTCGGCGCGGGTCGGGATGATATATTGCTCTGTCTTTGCCCAGGCGTCGCTCAGGTAACTCCAGTTGCCCGTCAGCCGTCCGTACATCGCCTCCAGCCAGATCCAGTAACTGAACGCCTCGCTGGTTGTCAGGTGACCATAGTCCGGCGCTTCCACAATCAGGGTCTCGATGGAGTGATAGGGGATGCCCTGGGAACTAAAGTAGCCGTTGGACGGGTCGTGTAGTTCGGCCCACAGATCGAGGAAGCGCTGGGTGTAGACGTCGGTCGTGCCGCTTGGCGTTGGCGTGCGGGTGGGCGTGGCGGTAGTGCCTGGCGTCGGAGTAGCCGTCCCTCGCGTTACCGAAGCCGAGAACGAGTTCGTCGTCAGCCCTGCGCCGCCCACCCAGAGCTCGAACCCTGCCTCGATGGCGTGCAGATAGTGATTCCGGTTCAAATAGCCCCGCGAGATCGCGTCATTGATGAATGGCATCAGGTCTAGATTGGAGACAGAGTTGGTCGGACTCGTCCGCCTATAGGTCACAAAGTTCCACCCGATGCTCGCATACCACACCTCATAGGTCACGCCACCGATCGTCACCGTGCCTACCTGGGAGCCACCGGGCTGCACGTTGCCCTGATGATTCAGCCAGAGCATCAGTTCCGTGCCTCCACTGTACCCGTTGGCCCCGGTGGGATCTGCATCGAACCACATTTCGGCCGCGACATTCCACGTCCCTGAAACGCCTGCCGTGGACGTCTCCCAACTGAGCGTAGCGCCCGATAGTTCACTGACACGGACCGAGGTCCAGCCGCTCGTCACGGTGCCCCAGTGATCTCCCAGGAAGATGGAGGGATAGGCCGCCACGGAACTGGTCGGATTGTTGTGCTGAGATACGGAGACCGACCATCGAGTAGCGTTTGTGTCGGGAACACTGATGCACTGCTGAGTGTCGGCGCCCCAGACATTATTCTGGACGATGTACCTCCCCCCCATGACCGAGATAATGCCGTATTTCTCGCACGTCTCGGCCGCCAGGACGGTTTGAACCGGCAGCAGCATCAGCGTCAGGGCAGTTACCATAAAGATAGACAGATAGCGCCAACGTTTCATTAGACTTTCTCTCCTTTGTCTCATTATGATTGTTTAAGGATAATTGGGAGCGCTTGTCAGTCCGAAATCGGCGGAGATACTCACGCCATACTCACAACCGATGAATTTGCCCAGCAGGGCTGAAAAATCTGATAAGCAAATTACCTCTACCGATTCACCTCCTGATCATCACTTTTTCCGGGGCGGGCGTGCAGGTTTGGATACCTCC
Source organism: Anaerolineae bacterium (assembly GCA_026418995.1). GTDB lineage: Bacteria > Chloroflexota > Anaerolineae > B4-G1 > B4-G1 > JAOAAG01. The sequence continues at coordinate 428 of JAOAAG010000128.1, read as the reverse complement.
GCGCCCGTCCTCCATTTACTGCGCGGTACAGGATGCCCCATTCAGCGTGAACGAGGTCGGCCGGGCATTCGTCCCGCTGTACGAGAGGTTGAACCCAAACCCAACCGTCCCACCGTTCGCCGGAATCGTGGCATTATAGTCCATGTTCCGCCCCGTCACCGACGCCCCGCTCTGCGTGTACGTCGCATTCCACATGTTCGTGATCTGCTGGTTGCCGGGGAACGTCCACGCCAGTGTCCAGCCGTTGATCGCCGACGAACCGTTGTTGCGAATGGTCACGTTCACTGTCGCGCCCGTCCCCCAGTCGTTCTGGATGGCATAGGTCACTGCGCAGGCCGCCGCACCCGAAGTTGCCGTGGGCGTTGGGGTGCGCGTCGGCGTTGCTGTCGCTGTAGGCCCAGGCGTTGGGGTGCGGGTCGGTGTCGCCG
>JAOAAG010000092.1 GCA_026418995.1 Anaerolineae bacterium | reverse complement strand
AGATGTGTATAAGAGACAGATGCAGAGCGTATGAACGGGCGCGTCGAGTTGATCCGCCTGACCCAGAACCAGGGTGTGGGCGGAGCCATCGCTGAGGGATACAAGTGGTGCCGTGATCACCAGATAGACGTGACGGCAGTAATGGCTGGGGATGCCCAGATGGATCCGGCCGACCTGCCCGCCCTGCTGGACCCGGTGGTGGCCGGTGAGGTAGACTATGCCAAGGGTAACCGCTTGATTTCTGGCGAAGCCTGGAAGAAAATCCCTCGTGTGCGCTATCTGGGCAACGCGGCGCTCTCCTTGCTGACCAAGATCGCTTCGGGTTATTGGCACATTGCTGATTCTCAGAGTGGCTATACAGCCGCCAGCCTCAAAGTGCTGCAAACGATTAACCCGGATAGCATCTACAAGCGCTATGGTATGCCTAATGATATGCTGGTCAGGCTAAATATATACAATTTCCGTGTGCGTGACGTAGAGATCCGCCCCATCTACGGTATAGGGGAAAAGTCGGGGATAAAACCGCTGCGTATGATTCCTGGGCTGGCCTGGTTTATGTTCAGGCTATTCATCAGGCGGATGGTACAGAAGTATGTCATCCGTGACTTTCACCCTTTGATCTTCTTCTATATAACAGGTTTCGTTCTTATGTTCTTCTGTATTCCTCTCTTGATCAGGCTGTCCTACTACTGGGCAATCAATGGGCGTATCCCTCCGATCAATGCTTTGGCATTGATATTCTGTGCTATCGCTGGGCTACAGTTGTTGTTATTTGCAATGTGGTTTGATATGGACTATAACAAAACCTTGAGATGAGTAACGGACCATTGCGTTTGTTGGTTGACGTTGAACACCCAGCTCACGTGCATTTGTTTCGGAATGCTAGACGTATCTGGCTGAATAGGGGGCATCAGGTTACAATCACGATCAGAGATAAAGACCTGACAGGCAGGTTACTTGATCTCTACGGTTTTGCCTATGTTGTAGCCTCCGCTCCGCGCCGGGGGACGCTCGGGCTGGCAATTGAACTGTTGGAGCATGACTGGCATGTGCTAAGAGCGACTGTAAGTAGTGGAAGTCAGTTGCTCCTGGGTACGTCTGTCTCCGTTGCCCATGTCGCTTGGTTAATTGGGGCCAGATCAATTGTCTTCAATGAGGACGATGCTGAAGTAGCACGTGCCTTCACAAGACTGGCTTACCCTCTTGCACACGTGATTGTAACACCGGCATGCCTTAATGAGAACTATGGCAATAGGCACATTAAGTACGAGGGTTATCAGAAGCTGGCCTATTTGCACCCCAATGTTTTCTCTCCTAACCCAGAGGTGCTCCCCAGATTAGGTGTTCAGCCTGGGGAACCCTATTTTCTGATCCGTCTCGTGTCTTTGCAAGCTGCTCACGATAAGGGCGAGAGAGGACTTAGCCCGACGCTATGTCGCCGTTTGATACGCACGCTCTCAAAACATGGCCGGGTCTTTATCACTAGCGAGTCACCATTGTCGGCAGAGTTCGAATCCTACCGGGTGCCCGTTGCACCTACTGAAATACATAATGTTCTTTACTATGCGACTATGTTTGTAAGTGACAGCCAGTCAATGACGGTAGAGGCAGCAGTACTTGGTACGCCGGCCATACGTTGTAATACATTTGCAAGACGTGTGTCTGTGCTTCAAGAATTGGAGCACAAGTACGATTTGACCTATGGGTTCCTGCCTGAACAAGAAGAAGAGATGTTTGCTAAGATAAGCGAGTTGTTGAATAAGCCAAACCTGCGCGAAGAGTGGCAACAAAAGCGAGCCCGGATGCTTGCAGATAAGATTGATGTGACGGCATGGATGGTGGAGTTTGTGGAACGATATGCTGGGAACCTGAGATAGCAATAGATTGCCCCATAGCCCTGTGAGCAAGTTTCGGATACGTGAACGTGCCTACCGCCGTTTCGAGATTTGTAATCGTATGGAGCCCTGGCTTCAAGAGCGCAACTGTGGTGGCATTGCCCCGTTCTTGTTGGATGCTCAGTCATTTGGCTTGTGATGTTTGCCTGGTGGCAACACTGGTTCCTATTGCACGGCGGACACTCAAACTTTACAATTCCCAACATTGGTGGGTTTGATCTTACCCTTGGTACGCTTGCCGGAAGTCGCTGTACGAGCGCCAGTATATGCTAGAGCACGTCTCTATAAATTTTTAGGGTAAAGCCGCGCCGAACCCTTTGAGCGCGTCCAGGCGCTTCTTGAGGTCCTCGGTGGTGAGCTTCCAGGTGAAAGGCTTGGCGACTTCCTGGTAGTGGTCCTGGAAATTCATCAGGCGGTCTGTCAAGACCGCTTCATCGACCACATCCAGCGGGGTAAGCACCTTGCGCTGGACGATGGAGAAGTACATCTCGATCTGGTTCAACCAACTGGCGTGCACCGGTAGCATCACGGCCACCGCATTGGGATACATTTCAGCCAAGCGTTGAGGAAACGTGCTCCGATGATGGCCTGGGCCACTGTCCACCAACCAGAAGACCCGCTCAGCCGTCCGGTAGGGAGACTGCTCCATCACCAGGTGCACCAGTTGGTTGAAGGTCTCGATGGAAGCAGTAGGAGCCACTAAGCCAAAAATGCGGGCACGGAAGACATCCCAGGCGGCGTGATAGGCGACTGTGCCCAGGCGTTCGTATTCGAACTCCACCCGTTGCACCGCGCCGGGGATGGTTGGCAGCGCTGGATGGCAACGAGCCAGGACCTGAATCCGTTTTTCGTCGGCCGAGAGCACGTAGTCAGTGGCGGCCAGGCGTTGACCTTCCCAGAACCCGGCGTACAGGTCAAGCACGACGCAAGCCCGGCTGACAAAGTCGGGGTCACGCGGGAAGAGCCAGTAGCGATACTGCCAGGGCTTGAGTACATTTTCCCGCAAGATGCGGCTCAGTGTGCCCTGGCTGAGGCTGGCTAACCCCTCTTCCTTAACAACAACCCGGTGCAAGTCGGCGACGGAGAAGCGACTGAGGGGTAATTGGTGCACCTTGAGGGTCTCGCACACGACCGCCGTAACCTGTGCCCGCTCTTTGATGCCATAGCGCGGCGGTCGTCCGCTACGCGGCAGGTCCATCAAGGCTGCCAGGGCGCCCTCCGCACGACGTTCCAGAAACCGCTTGCGCCAATTCAGGACGGTTTGCTCGGTACACCCTAAACAGGCGGCGGTCTCGGCAATCGTGCGGCCTTTGTCAGCCAGGAGAATGATCAGAATGCGGATGACCAGGCGGGCATCCTTATGGCCCTTTTTCTTGGCTTGCTGCAGCTCTTGCTTCTCTTTGCCGCTGAGTTTGATCTGGTATTTGTAGGGTGTGCGTCCCATGGGGCCTCCTTGCTCTGGTTTGGCCCAATTATGCCCTAAAAACTTTTGGAAAGGTGCTTTAGTACCTTAGCGGGGAAATCCCCGCCGGGTAGGGAGGGTTCCAGCCGACACCGCCCCGCTACGCTTTGCGGCGCGGCTGAACGCGACTGTCGGGCACGTTGTGGAACCACAGCCGGTAATCGAGTTCTGCCAAAGCACTTGTTGCTGCTAACAAGGTATGGTATGACAAGAACACAACTGCATTACGATGTGATTGCAGCGCTTTTCTTCTTAGGAGTGGCTGTTTTGATGACATGGCCACTCGTCTTGCGAATCGATGATTCTGTAGTGGGTTGGGTAGGTGATAACTTCTATTTTGTTTGGTTGATTGGATGGGTTCAGAAGTCGTTGTATGTTCTTGAGAATCCTCTGGAAGTTCCGATACTCAACTATCCTGAGGGGTGGAATCTTGCTTACAACGAGATGACTCCAGCAATGGTACTAATTGCAATACCTGCCAGCATAATCGGAGGCCCTGTTTTAGGATACAATTTTTCAATCTTTGTCTCATTTGTCCTATCTGGACTGGGAATGTACCTGTGGGTGCGAAGGATCACTGGAAATGTATTGGCCGGAAGTATAGCAGGAATGATCTTCGCATTCGCACCATATCGGTTGTGCCACCTACTTGGTCACCTAAACCTTATGGGAACTCAGTGGCTTCCATATTTCTTTATGGGGCTTGGTGAGTTGCTTAGAAATCGATCCTGGTCATGGAGGAGGGTTTTAGCGACGGCCTGCTTCTTAGGTCTTATTGGGCTGACATCACAATACTACCTCTATATGACTGTGGTGTTATCAGCCTTCTATGTCCTGGGTTATGTATTTATATCTCGTAAATACCTGATTCCGTCTAGCGACTTTTGGATAAGAACTGTTAGCTTTGTGATCATTTCATTGCCATTTGCTCTCATACCGATAATACCGTACTTGCAGCTGAGCGCTCAGGGCAATTTGACTCAAAGATCTTTTGAGGAAGTCAGAGTGTGGTCAGCAAGCCCTCTTGACTTTATACTGCCTTCCCCAAAACATTTCCTTTGGGGACAATGGATTGATAGTCGCTTCGATCGAAGCTTGTGGGTGGAGAATACTCTATATGTCGGTACAGTGACCTTGATTCTATCCTTCCTCTCCTTTGTCCGCTTCGCCTCAAAGTCATATTTGGAAAGGGACAGTGTCAGGTTGTGTTCATTTGTGACCCTCATCGCTTTTGTGCTTGCACTCGGCACCGATCTGCGTATTGGAGGACGTTCTGTAACAATCAGTGTTCCGGAGTTCCTACAGAGATGGTACCCACACGAGCAAACGTTTGTCCCACTACCAGGTTATTTTCTTTTTAAGTACTTGCCTTTCTACGCCAACATGCGTGTTTGGATGCGGTATGGGATTTTCGTTATTATGTTCATGAGCGTATTAGCCGGCATAGGCACCGCTGGGCTCATCGAAAAGCCAGGAACTCGTTCCGCCAGGTGGGTGATGTTTGGTGGTATCGCTTTGCTGATCCTGGTAGACTTTTTCCAAGGCCCTCAAATGCTCTCGGAAGTTCGGGGACGGCCAGTGGATATCTGGTTAGCCAGTCAGGATGGTGAGGAAGCAGTCGCACAGTTCCCAATAGGGGTGGCAACAAGACCTGAGCATACATTCTTCACCCTTGTGCATGGGAAGCCTTTCATTGGGGGATTCTTTGCTGCGTATTCTCCGCCTCAATTCCAGCGTATAAGAGCAGCACTAGGTGCTTTTCCTGACATCAACAGTGTAGCACTATTGAGAGAACTGGGTGTGAGGTGGGTTATTGTGGACACAAGACAGTATCAAGACTATATGAGGGTTCACAGTGCAATAGAGTCTATGGGGTTGCGTTTCAGAACCGGTCTTGATGAACAATACGTATATGAGTTAACTGGAGCTTGGCACATAGACACCGATCTACGCTGAACAGTTCCTATCGGTGCCGATCTCGGAGAGGGTGGTCATGGCCAGAGCTGGCGCTGATGCCGTCCACGGGGACGAGGTCCACGCCGGTGATGCGGAAAAGCTACCGACGGATGGAATCCGTATCCACGCCGCAGGCAGGCAGCCAATCGGCGAGGGCTTCGAGGTCGGGGGTGAAAGTGGCGAAGCGGCGCACTGTCTCGCCGGGGTAGTCTGAGCGGATGGCGGCCCAGATGTCGTGGCTTCCGATGTCAAGGCCGGCCGCGCTAGGGTGGACGACAGCGAGAGCGTTCAGGTCGTTCATTGTAGCCCTCGAGGAAAACTCGCAGCACCGACGCGCGGCCGGCCTTGCTTTTGGCGCAGGAAATGGTATGATATCATAGCTTGCTCATCGCGCCAACGAAGAGGCGGCTCTCTCCGGCGGGGGAATACCGCCGAGTAGACAGTGCCCTTGCGAGTACCCGATACTCGGTTGGAGTGCTGACAACTGACTGTATTACGAAGCTGCCTGTGGCACGGAAACGCAGACGTGGGAGTACGCGCCATATCAAGCGCATAACCCAACCACAAGTGTTCCGAATGGGTTGGTGCAGAACATCTTACCAGAAGGTGATACCTTAGAGCTGGTGCGCGCGGACGGCGTCTGGCCAGGAGAGTACGAACCAGTGACGCGACCGCTACTCCTGCAAAGCGAGGGCTTTCTCTCTCCCGATGGACACTGGATAGCAATTGTAACCCAACACGTTTACGGCCCTCAAGACATAGTCCTGATTTTCAGGAATGAGTGATAGGAACGGGCTATCCATTCAAAGAGTAATGCTATCAGAAACAGGCGGTATAACCCGTCGCTCAGCCGACGCCGCCTGCGGCGGTATGGCTGAGCGACGACTCGTTAGGCCGTCTTTATACGCCAAGATGATGAAGCCTACGCATACTGAGAAGCCGAGTGAGACAAAAGAGATCACAGGAGGACATTGCCGATGATGACGAACAAGTGGCTTGAGCCGACGCCGCCTCCGGCGGCGCGGGTGAGCGGCCATCCGATCGGTCAGGAGGATGTGCGCCGCTCCATACCCTATGCGCTCCACACTGTGGAGACTGACTGGCCTTACGCCCGTGAGCGTGGCAAAGTACGCGACATTTTTATGCTACCTGACGGGCGCCGCCTGCTCGTCACCACCGACAGGCTCTCTGCTTTCGACCGCGTCCTGACGGCAGTTCCCTTCAAGGGACAGGTGCTCAACCAGCTCAGCGCCTTCTGGTTCGACCGTACTGCTGACATCATCCCCAACCACATACTCGACATACCTGATCCTAACGTCGCGCTGGTGCGGGAATGCGAGCTCTTCCCCGTCGAGGTCATTGTGCGCGGGTACATCACCGGTGTCACCCAGACGGCATTGTGGTACCGCTACTCGCTGGGAGAGCGCTACATTTACGGCTACCACTTTCCAGATGGGCTGCACAAGAACGACCCGCTGCCGGAGCCGATTATCACGCCTACCACCAAAGGGCGTGCCGGTGAGCATGACGAACGCCTGACCTGCGCAGAGGTCGTCGAGCGTGGTCTGCTGGACGCCGCGACCTGGGAACAGGTCCAGGCCGCAGCGCTAGCCATCTTCAAACGTGGGCAGGAACTCGCGCAGCGCGGGGGGCTGATCCTGGTGGACACCAAGTACGAGTTTGGCCGCGCACCCGATGGGACGGTGATGCTGGTTGATGAAGTACACACTCCCGACTCCAGCCGCTTCTGGGTCGCTGAGACCTACGAGGAACGCTTGGCTCAGGGGGCAGAGCCGGACAACTTCGACAAGGAGTTCCTGCGCCTCTGGTATGCCGAGCGGGGTTATCGGGGCGACGGGGAGCCACCTGCGGCCACTGAGGAACTGATCGCCCAGGTAAGTCAGCGTTACATCGCCTGCTATGAGAAGCTGACCGGCGCGGCATTCGTCCCGGCCGAGTATCCAGCCGAAGCGCGCATCATCCGGGTGCTGCGTAGCTTTTTAAGTTAACAGTCACCTCGAAGGTGACTGTCAACTGGACTTTAGGAGGGTGAGATGGTAATCATAATCATGGGATCTCCAAGCGACAAGCCTGTAGCAGAGCGGATTGTAGAGACACTGAATCAATGCGGCGTTTCCTGGGAGATGAGGATCGCCTCGGCACACAAGACGCCCCAATATCTGTTGGAGTTGCTGGCACAGTACGAGGCCGACCCACGCCCCAAGGTCTACATCACCATAGCCGGCCGCTCGAACGCGCTGAGCGGGATGGTGGATGCCCAGGTGACGGCGCCGGTCATCGCCTGTCCCCCCTACTCCGAGCATTTCGCCGGCGGAGATGTGCTTTCATCGCTGCGCACCCCCTCAGGGGTGGCCCCGGCCGTGGTCCTGGAGGCGGAAAACGCGGCCTTGCTAGCGGTCAAGATGCTTGGCCTGGCCGATTCTTCTCTGGGCCATAAGGTTCGGGAATACCAGGAGCGACAACGTCGCCGACTTCTGGAAGCCGATGCGACAGAGAGGAAGAGTGGATAGTAGACCCGAGGTGACAGTCACTCCTAACCGTGACTGTCACCTTCGCCATCTCAAAGAGGCTTGCGGCGTATTCGGCATCTACGCGCCCGGCGCCGAGGTGGCGCGTCTGACCTTTTTTGCCCTCTATGCCCTGCAACACCGGGGCCAGGAAAGCGCGGGCATCGTGACCTCCGACGGGCGCGTAGCCCACATCCATAAGGGTATCGGCCTGGTCTCCCAAATCTTCAATGAAGAAAACCTGCACTACCTGCGGGGGCACCTGGCCATCGGCCACACCCGTTACTCGACCACTGGCTCACCCCATCTGCTGAACGCTCAGCCGTATCTGATCGAGACCGCCCTGGGGCCCCTGGGCGTGGCTCATAACGGCAATCTGACCAATGCCCCTGCTCTGCGGCGCCAGTTGCTCCAGAAGGGAGTGGGACTTATCTCCTCCTCCGACAGCGAGGTCATCACCCAGATGCTGGCGGGGGCTCCAGGCCATACGTGGGAAGAGCGCATCGCTGCGATGATGAGAGAGGCCCAGGGCGCCTATTCGCTTGCCATCATCACCAGGGACGCTGTTTACGCGGCCCGCGACCCCTGGGGCTTTCGGCCCCTTTGTCTGGGCCGGCTCAATGAGCACGGCTGGGTCGTGGCGTCGGAGACGTGTGCCTTGCCGACGATCGGCGCTAAGTTTGTGCGCGAAGTGGAACGTGGCGAGATCGTGCGTCTGGACGCGGACGGCATCACTTCGTGGCAGGGTGTGGCACCGGCTGAAAAGGCCGCACTATGTGTCTTCGAGTATATCTACTTTGCCCGCCCGGACTCACTCCTCGAGGGCCGCTCCGTCCACTGGGTACGCCGCCACCTGGGCGCGCGGCTGGCGCAGGAGCATCCTGTGGACGCGGATATGGTCATCGGCGTGCCCGATTCGGCCACCTCTCACACCATCGGCTATGCCAATGAGTCCGGCATCCCCTTTGGCGAAGGGTTGATCAAGAACCGCTATATCGGACGCACCTTCATTCAGCCAGATGACCGATTGCGTCGCCTGGGAGTGGCGCTTAAGTTCAATCCCCTTACCGACTTACGCGGCAAGCGCATCATTGTTGTTGATGATTCCATCGTGCGTGGTAACACCAGCGGCCCCCTTGTCTCCCTGCTGCGCAGTGCCGGGGCCACCGAGGTGCATATGCGCGTAGCCTCCCCGCCGATCCGTTATCCCTGCTTTATGGGTGTGGACATGGCTACGAAAGAGGAGTTGATCGCCGCCCGGATGAGCGTGGAGGAAATCGCCGCCCATCTGGGCGTGGATAGCCTCGGATATCTCTCGCTGGAGGGGCTGGTGGAGATTGTCGGCGGCGGCGAGGAGAGGCACTGCCTGGCCTGCTTTTCAGGCAAGTACCCGGTGCCGACCGTGGAAGGGGTGGGCAAGGCCGCATTTGAGCCTGGATAGCACGCTCGCTACATGCAAGGGCCGGACCGTGTTGCTCAGCTCAGGCGCGGCGGGGAAGTGTTCCTTCCCTCTCCCAATCCCACGTTTGGCAATCCTCCATTTGATGAGGCTACCGCACGTGTATTGATCGTGCGCCTCTCGCCGCTGCGCGATGTGTCCGACTCGCTCCCCCATCTCTTCCTTTTCCACGAGGTGCGGCGGGCACTGCCGCAGGCCTTTATAGACTTTGCTTTCTTTCCCTCCGCGAAGGAGAGGGCTCTCCTCGACCAGTTGGGAGAACCCTACCTGTTGGGGATTCAGTCATTGCGCCCGGCGGGGGATTTCGACCTGGTCCTGGTGTCAAACGCCTATACCCTGGAGCTCATTAACCTCCCCTATCTGTTGCTGCGCTCAGGCATTCCCCTCCTGGCAAGCCAGCGCAGAGCCGGGTGGCCCCCGCTTATTCTGGGCGGATCGAATGCGCTGGCCGTCCAGGCGCTCATCCGCCCCGACGGCGATAGCCTCGTAGACGGCATTTTCTTCGGTGAGGGCGAGGGGTGGGTGGGTGAGCTGGCACGCGGGATATGCCTTGAGCGGAAGGGAGTGGAGGAACTCGGCAGGCACGTGGAAGGGCTGTGGGCAGCCGGGGCGTTCCGACCTGTAACCAAGGCCGTCTTAAAGAGGCCACAAGCCGATCTGCTCCCGCTGGATTACCCCATCCTCAATGTCCCCGAGGCACATTCGGCCAGCCTCCAGATTACTTACGGATGTCCGGCTTTCTGCGTCTTCTGCTTCGAGGGATACGACCGCAAGCCGTATCGCGAGCTTCCCTTGAGTGAGGTCCTCGCGGCTGCCAGGCATCTCAAGCGCATGCAGGGGGTGGAGGAGCTGGGCCTGTATAGCTTCAACTTCAATACCCACAGCGAGATTTTCGCGATGATCCTGGAGCTGCATAAACTTTTTGACCGCGTCACCCTCAAGAGCCAGCGATTGGACATTCTGCACCGCACCCCGGGGCTGCTGGAGGCAGAGGTAAGCGCGGACAAGCGGGATTTCTCGCTGGGTATCGAGGGGATAAGCACCCGTATGCGCGCCTGGCTGCATAAGAGCCTGGATACGCAGGACATCCAGGCCTTGTTGGAGCGCCTGTTTGTGCTCAGAGTGCGCCGGGTAAAGCTATTTTATCTTCTGACGGGCTATGAAAGCGCGGAGGACCTGGCTGAGTTCAGGCATTTTGTCAGATGGCTCAAGGGGGTACGTTACGCGCGCAATCGCTCCCTGCGTGTGATCTTCAGTTTTGGCTTACTGGTGCGCATGCCCTTTACCCCGCTGCAGTATGACCGTCTCTTCCTGGACGAGGGAGAGTGGAAGTATCTCATTGGACAGGTCAAGTCAATCTGCGAGACCAATGGGTTTGAGTTCCGTCTGGCCTTCGATTGGCCGGCCTACTGCACCACACAGGTGCTGGCGCTGGGCGGCTACTGGCTGGCGGAGCCGATCGTCTCTCTGGCTGAGAGGGGATATTTCTTTGATACCACCCTGTCCCCCCAGTATTGGCAGGCGCTGAAGGGTTGGATGGAGGAAAACGGCTACTGGAACGCTGCTTTTCTCGGGGAAAAGGGCATGGACTACCCCTTTGCGTTAGAGTTCGTGGCTTCTAACATCTCGCCCGCTTTCTTATACCGGCAATACCAGGAAGCGAAGCGCGGCGTGGACAGTGGCTATTGCCTGGGAGCAGGGGGCGGACGTTGCCTGGGCTGCGCGGCCTGTGTGGCAGAGGAGCAAAGGAAGGCCATCGTCACCCACGCGATCCGTTTCCCGGAGGAGGCGTATGCGCCCCGCCTGGCAGAGCTGATGATCCGCAAACATCGCCTGCAGCCACGTTACTTCCTGGTCAGGGTAGCACCATCGCTAGCCGGAGTGCGGCCAGAGTTCCTGAATGCCTTTGTCTTTCGTGGGGTGCTGATGCTATTCCCAGAGCTGGTGGAGAACCTGTTAGCCGTACGGGAAAGCCTGTTCACTGTGGGGGCTAACAGGGGGCGTTTCCCCTTGTGGAGCGGCGAGACGGTGTTTGCTTTTAAGGCGTGGGATGTGGCTGCGCTGGAAGAGAGGCTTGCGGGGAGGTGCACCACAGGGGAGTTCGAGGTGATCGGGCCAGTAGAGGGCTTTACCCCTGGTGTCTTTTCCAGGCTGGACGTAGAACTACGCCTGTGTGCGGCGTTGTTTCCGGAGCCTCGCGCGCACTTGGAGCGATATCTGCGCAGCGAGTATCTGGCATACTCGCTGCGCAGGGAAGGAGAGGGCTATCGGTTCGAGTTACCCGCCAGGGCGCTGAAAAAGAAAGTGCTCCTGGGCGGGTTTTTCGAGCTGACCGATGAGGGCTTCTACGCGCGGCTTGAGATAGGGCCCAAATTTGACCTGGGGGCGTTTCTGCGCACTTTCGACGGTGGCGCGGTGTCGCCAGTGCGGGTGCTGGGCGTGAGCTGGTAGCAGCCATCGCCTTGCGTGACACAAGCCCCCGGTTTGCACTGCCAGCACGCGCCGGGGAGTTGTCGTTGGCTTGTGCCACGCTCGCCCCCGTCATAATACTCTGGCTTTCTCCTCCCGCGCACAGCGGGCACACAGCCTGGTATCCGGCAACACCGCCAGCCGGTCGGGATGGATCTGTTCCCCACACCGCTCGCAAATGCCATATGAGCTTTTGTCTGACAGCAGGCGCTCCAGGTTCGCTGCGCGTTCCCTGAGCTGCTGCAAGAGCGCGTAGTCGAGTTCCCATTGAGTCACGGCAGGGTCACCCCTACCCAACCCGTAATCAGGCGTTTCCTGAAGCGCTCTCTCCAGCGCCGCGATCTGGGCGCGCAGTTGCTCTAACTCACGTTGCAGAATGATCGTTCTGTCCTCCATAAGCCTGATCCCTATCTGACCTCACTGTAAGGACACAAGGTAAGCCAATACATTCCTTGCAGTGTACTGGGAAAAGCTGTGACTTGCCCGCGTGAAGACGGACTACTCTCTGTTCAGCCCAGCCTGTGCCTTCGCCAGAAGCCGGGCTGCTCCGGGCTTGCGGGGGTTCAACGAGAGGACCACGGTGAGCCAGTCGTTGGCCTCCCGATAATCCCCTCGTTCCAGCGCTTCTTGCGCTGCGGCGACATAATCGTCCAGCGACCAGGTTAGCCAACTGGCCATCTCGTCGGCCACGTCTGTCAGGCGGTGATCGGCCGTCCACTCCCCGATGGTCGGGCTGACAATGGGGTGGCGTCTCTCCCCAATGGGCAGGAACGCTGAGGGCCCTTTCTCCGGGAAACCCGGGCCGCAGACCAGGTCAAACATGAGCTTGCCATACCCGCTTTTGGGCCTGAGGCGAAAGACGACACAGCCCTCGGCATCCAGTGTCGCTTCGACATAATACCTGGCGCTCAGCAGCTCGTGTTCATCTTCCAACCTCCTGGCCACTTCCGGTACTTTGTACCAGGCGGTTGGCCGGGCGGCCGGAGCAGCCCGTCTCTCCTCCGCAGGGCGTGCCTCGGCAGCGGCGGCCGTAAAAAGCTGGGCGGGCGCAGGGGGAAGTCCTCGCGCCACCTGATATACATCGAGAGTGAAGGCGTGAAAGGTTAGCTTGCCGGAGTACAGGCTCAACACCAGGCATGTCACATCCTGGAAGCGATAATCGGGATCCTCCAGCACTGCCTGGGCCTGTATCCATTCACGGTCGGTTAACTCGCCCTCTGGTGTGGGATGGATATACCAGACACCGCAATAATGTGCCTGAGGCGAGACGCTCTGGGCCTGGGCCAGTTGCTCTGAGGTGCGCGACTGGTCAAGCGCAAAATCCCGCTGGCCGAATCCCACATCTGGCTTCAGGCGTGCGTAACCGACGACCAGCCGTCGCTGTTCATCCAGTGGGAAGCCGAAGAGCAGCCCGCCGGCGAGATCACCGCCTACGCCGCTGCGCGTTACTTCGGCCTCCAGGGCCGCGCGTACCTCAGGCAAGATAAGGACGCTGATAGGCTGGGACATAACAACTCTTCCGTACCAATCCGGCGCTCTTCGGACTACGCAATCTCCGGTTCGACGGTGTCGAGTGGCTTGCGAGACAGGTTATCAATCAACTCAATTTCCACCGAGCGTCTGACGTCGGTAAATCCTGAGCGTAGCTCTGCGATCTTCCAGGCCTGGTTGTAGGCGACGCCATTATCGTTTAACTCAGTATACATTTACATTTCCTGGCGCGCAAGTCCGTTCGCCCAGGTCCGGGGGATGGTCACTACCAGAAGCGACCACTGCCTGGACCACTCCTATTCCGCAGGAACGCCCCTCTCCTCCGCGCGGCGCACCATCCAGTCCTTGATGTCCGATGGCAACGGTGGCAGCTCCTCCTCAGGACGGCGCTGCAGATGGAGTGCCCCGGAGGGACAGCCGATGACGCACACCCCGCACCCCACGCAGCGGGCGTAATTCACCTGACCAATCCCATCCTGGACGGAGAGGGCGTTGAACTGGCAACGCGCCAGGCAACTACCACAGCCGGAGCACAATGAGCTATCCACTGCGGCGTAGAAAGCGGAATGGGCGACAGCGGATGGAATACCAAACTCGGCCACACCGCGCAAAATCCCGCAGCAGCAAGTGCAGCAATTACAGATATAGCTTATCCCATCCCGATAATTGCCGGTAGTGTGTACCAGCCCGGCCTCTTCTGTCCTGTAGAGTATCTGCAATGCCTCCTCTTTCGTGAGAGGACGGATGGTCTCGTTATTCTCGAAGACCCCCTCCACGGGTGCAAAGACCAGGCAGGCCTCGATCTCATGGTGACACGCTTTTCCTATAAGCCGCCGTTGCACGCGGCATATGCAATCCCGGACGCCCCACGCTTTGGCCTCCTCGAGGAGCTGTGTGGCCCGCTCATAGGGGAATATCTGGAGGGCGAACGGGATCGCTTCCTCTACAGGAATGACCCGGTGTAAAGGAGGGCCGGGCAAAGCCATGCCGGCTCCTCCCGTCTCCTGAAAGTACTGCTCCACCAGCATGGCCATTTCTTCATCCATGCGGGGCAACTGTTCCTCATAGAAGCCCACGGCAAAAGGCAGTAGCTTGAACACCAACTGCCCTTCCCCCTTGCCAGCGCGTATCAGACCCTTGCGCACCATTCCCTTGAGTATGCGGGAGGCTGTTTGAGGGTCCATACCAGCGCGGGCCGCGATCTCCGCTGCCGGCTCGTAGCGCAGGTGCATAACACTTGCCAGCTCCGCCTCCTCTGGCGCGAATATCTTGGCCAGCAGGCGCAGTTCCACACCACTGGCGGTAGGGGGAAAGCCATTAGGGAGAGCATCCAGGCGCCGGGCCAACCTGATATATACATCCTCGGACATCGCTGATGCGCCTTTCCCAGGTGACGGTCACTAAAAGTGACCGTCACCTGAACGAGATATTATTTGGCCACTTCCTCCGCCCGTACTTCGCGGATGACTGTTACTTTAATCTGCCCTGGATACTCCAGGCTCTCCTCGATCTTCTGAGCGATGTCCTTGGAGAGCTTGATAGTAGCCAGGTCGTCAATCTCCTCCGGCTTGACGATGATGCGGATCTCGCGGCCGGCCTGTAGGGCATAAGATTCCGCCACCCCCTTGAAGGAGCGTGCGATCTCTTCCAGGGCGTGGATGCGTTTGATGTACATCTCGAGGCTTTCGCGCCGCGCCCCCGGCCTGGCGCCGGAAATAGCGTCGGCCGCTTCGACGATAATCGCCTCAATAGACTCTTGCTCCGTCTCGTGATGGTGAGACTCAATGCAACTGACCACCTCCTCCGGGATGCCGTAGCGACGGCACAGCTCGGCCCCGATCCTGGCATGTGTCCCCTCGGTCTCAAAGTCCACCGCCTTGCCGATGTCGTGAAGGAGACCGGCCATGCGGGCCACAGTGACATTAGCTCCGAGTTCCTCGGCAATCAGCGCTGCCAGCTTAGCCGTCTCAATGGCGTGGGCATGCTGGTTCTGCCCATAGCTGGTGCGGAACTTGAGCCGCCCAAGGAGCTTGAGCAGTTCGGGATGGAGGCCGGGGACGCCAGCCTCGTATGCTGCCCGTTCGCCTTCCTCGCGGATGATCTTTTCGACCTCCCGCCGGCTATCGGCGAGGACTTTTTCGATGCGTGCCGGGTGAATACGGCCGTCCACGATCAGCCGCTCCATCGCCCGGCGGGCCACTTCACGCCGCACGGGATCGAAGCAGGAGATGGTGATCGCCTCGGGGGTGTCGTCCACCACCACATCCACGCCAGCAGCCTGTTCAAAGGCGCGTATGTTGCGCCCCCCCCGGCCTATGATGCGCCCCTTCATCTCATCGGAGGTGAGGGAGACGGTCGAAACGGTCAACTCGGCCACCTGTTCGCTGGCCATGCGCTGGATGGCGTAGGTGATGATCTTACGGGCACGCATATCCGCCTCTTCCTTGGCCTCGGCTTCGACCTGGCGGATCACCCGTGCCATATCCTGACGTGCTTCCTCCTCAACCAGTTTGAGCAGCTCCTGTTTGGCCTCCTCGCGGCTCAGTCCGGCCACCCGTTCCAGTGCGGCCATCTGTTCCTGCTGCATCCGCTCGAGCTGGTTGCGCAATTTGTCCAGCGCGCTTTGCCGCTTGTTCAGGGACTGCTCCCGCTGTTCCAGACGTTCCTGCTGCTGATCGAGCTTTTCGCGGCGCTGTTGCAGACGCTCCTCCTCTCTCCGCAGTGCTACGCGCCGCCGTTCCAGCTCCTGTTCGGCTGCGTTACGCAACTTGAGCGCTTCATCTTTAGCTGATAAGATTATCTCACGGGCCTTCTTCTCCGCCTGTTCCAGTTGTTGTTTGATCTGGGCTTCCTGCTGCCTGATCTTCTTACTGGCCAGGTAACGGCGGATTGACAGGCCCACCACCAGCCCGATGGTCAGGCTGAGGCTGCCGACGATTATGCATATGATCCATCCATTCATTCTTCACTCCACCTCTTCACTGGACTCGTAGTGTAGGCCAATGTCTGAACGATTGCGTTTGCTCAGTTGCTCATGGATTACGGACTGAATCGCATGACGGGAAAAACCACGCCGCAAAAGGTGGGCCTCCAGCTTCCGCCGGAATGTGCGGGGCGGTAGGTGGCGCAACTTTTCCGAGATAGCTTCTGCTACCTGACAGGCCAGGGCTTCCTCATCCAGGCTCTCCAGCACTTCGGCGATGATCGGCTCGGAGAGTCCCTTTGCCCGCAGCTCATAACGCAACGCCAGAGCTCCACGCGGGTTGAACTGCAGCCGGTTCTCTACCCAGTAGGAGGCGAACTCACGGTCATTCAACAGCCCGGCCTGCCTCAGGCGCTCTATCACCGCTTCGACGGCCTCATCGTCCAGGTTTTTGCTCTGCAGGTGCCAGCGTACCTCGGCCTCGCTGCGGGGGCGGTAAGACAGGAAGTTGAGCGCGCGCTCGTAGCCCTGTTCGGCTTCGTCCCGCTCCTGAAGGCGGGCGATCTCCTCATCACTGAGCGTCTGCCCTACATGTAGACGCGCGGCTTCAATAGCCGCCAGCCCGAAAGCGAACCGGCCATCTATATAGACGTTCACCCGCTCTTTGTTGCGCTTCTGGAAGCGTAATGCAGTAATTGTGCCACCCATACCTGCAACGAAAAAGGCCGTGGCTTGGGAAGCCACGGCCTTACCACTCGCCCGACTCGTCGGCGGGTATTGCAGAGTCCCCTTTGCCCTGCCTGAGATGGGTAGGGCTTGACCTTCTCTATGAGCCAGGCAGCGCTACCTGACTGCCAGAGCACCTACAGTGGTTCTGACAATATCCCACCCTGTCATCACTCAACACGACTACCTGGCACAACAAATCCATCCCCGCCAGGGAAGGCGGGTATCCTATCCTGCTCCAGGCAAGACCTGATCTCTGCTGGCCCATCCCGGAGCAAGAGAGGCGCACGTTTCCAGGCATCTGGAAATTCACCATTTACGGTCAAGAATGTGTGCGTAGAGAAGGACAAACCCTTCAGGTTAACAGCGCAGGTGCAGCATCTCTGCCCTGGCAGCAAGCACGCAAATGCCTGAGCTGGGAGATAGATACAAATTCAGGGCGTTTGGATAAACCGTGGCTGCTTGGAACTATTTAGTAGTCTGCCACCTCTTCGACATCAGGAGCGGCGGTGGGCATAACGACTTCTCCCTTGGCCATCTTCTCCCGGATGATGGACTCGATAGTGTCGGCTAGGGCGGGGTGGTCGCGCAAAAATTGCTTGGCGTTTTCGCGGCCCTGGGCCAAGGTCTCACCTCGATAGTAATAATAGGAGCCGCGTTTTTCAATGACCCCCAGCTCCACCGCCATATCGAGCAAATCTCCGGCCCGGCTGATGCCCTCGTTGTACATAATGTCAAATTCGGCCACCCGGAAGGGAGGGGCCACCTTGTTCTTTGTAACCCGCACCCGCGTCCGGCTTCCTATGACCTGCCCCTTTTCCTTGATCGCGCTGACGCGTCGTACATCGAGCCGTACCGAGGCATAGAACTTCAGAGCACGCCCGCCAGTGGTCGTTTCGGGATTGCCGAACACTATCCCGATCTTCTCACGCAACTGGTTGGTGAAAATTAACGCAGTGTTTGACTGCTTCACCGCTCCGCTCAGCTTACGCAGTGCCTGGCTCATCAGGCGCGCCTGCAACCCGGGATGGGTATCTCCCATCTCACCCTCGATCTCTGCCCGCGGCACCAGCGCGGCGACCGAGTCTATCACCACCACGTCCACCGCTCCGGAACGGATGAGCGTTTCCGCAATTTCCAGCGCTTGCTCCCCGGTATCGGGCTGTGAGATGAGCAGGTTGTCCACATCCACGCCGCACCTGGCGGCATAGGCTGGATCGAGCGCGTGCTCCATATCAATGTAGGCCGCAATCCCGCCGCGCTTTTGTGCCTCGGCGACGATGTGTTGAGCCAACGTGGTCTTGCCGGCGCCTTCAGGGCCGTATATTTCGGTGACGCGTCCGCGGGGAATGCCACCGACGCCAAGGGCCAGGTCGAGTGCCAGGCTACCGGTGGGGATGACCTCTACCTGCAGGTGGGTGGCTTCCCCAAGGCGCATCACTGTCCCCTCACCAAAGCGCTTGGTCAAAGTGGCCAGAGCCGAAGTCAGTGCTTTCCGCCTTCCTTCTTCGCTCATAAAACGCTCCATTCAACTCAAACAACACAGCAAGGAACAGGATCAATCCTGCATCCTCAAACTTCTGCAGTAGACGGTGATGAGTACTGCCGTTGTAAGTGTACAACAGATGTTAAAAAAAAGCAAATCTGCG
>JAOAAG010000049.1 GCA_026418995.1 Anaerolineae bacterium | reverse complement strand
AGATGTGTATAAGAGACAGCAACTCGATCTGCGAGGCGACGACATTGGATAAAATATGTCGTCCCCCCTCAATCACAGCAGCAGCGGTTTCATCACAGGAGGTCTCGATAGCTAGAATACGTGTCATTGGCCCTCACTCAGATCGGTATCACTAACTCTTTGGGGAAGTCGGTCAGATTATGCACCGCTCCTTCCGCATCTATGTAGATGACATCCTCAATACGCACACCAAAACCTTGGTCAGGATAGTACAACCCGGGTTCACAGGTGAAGACGTGTCCCGGCCGCAGCACTTCGGTGTTGGAGGGCACATCCATAAAGCGGGGCTCCTCGTGTATGCTTAGCCCTACCCCATGTCCCAGGTTGTGCACATACCCGCTCTCCGTCCTGGGGTCGCTGGCAATAGTGGGATGGCCTCGGCCTTCAAAGAACTCGCACACCCGGCGCTGATATTCCCGCACCTCCTTCCCCACCTCGTAGGAAGCGATGATCCCTTCCATACACTCGTACACATCCTGATAGGCCCGCTCAACCTCAGGCGGAGCATAGCCCAGGCAGAAGGTGCGGGTCAGATCGAAGTAGTAGCCGCCTCCGGCCTCGCAGGGGAAGATATCGAAAATGATGGACCTGCCTAGCGCGATGACCTCGCTCGGGCTGCCTTTGCTGTGGGGGATGCCCGCATCTCGCCCGATGGAGAAGATGAAGCCAAGCGGATCCTCAAGGTGTGCGGCGGCTATCAAACGGCGGATCTCCTCGTGCACCCGTCCTATGGTGAGAGGCGTCCCATCGGATTGCACCAGAACGCCGTCCCAGACCCGATGTGATTTCAGGAACTCCACCGTCTGGCCAACGATAGCGCAGGTGCGACGGGCCACTTCGCGGATGCGTCCCACTTCGGCCTCGTCCTTGGTAGCGCGGGCGATTTCGATGAGCGTCACGTCGAAATCGCCGTGGACTTCTATATCCTCCAGTTGTTCGTTCAACGCCTCCAGAAGCACCCAGGCCTGGCCCTGGTCGGCCATTCCGTAAAAGCCAACCTTTCCCCTTACTTCCAGATCGGCGAAGATACGGCGGTACAACTCGACACTGGCAGCCAGCGCATCGCCTTTCTCGCGCAGGATGCTCAGATAGTCGTACTTGTTCATGTTTACGACGGTCAGGCCGCTGGCCTCTGCCAGCTCACGCTCCATGGGAGAGCACAGAAGCACCGGCGGCTGTCCCCGTTTCTTCAGCACGTGCCCCCGGGTCAGAGGAGTGCCGTTGGTCAGATAGTACATCGCAGGGTTGCTGTAGCCACTCCCCGAGACCAGGATGGCATCCAGCCCTTTTTCCTCCATCAACCGGTCAAGGTCTTGTTTCATGATAGCTCTCTCCTGGCGTGCAGGTTAGGGGGGTGCAATTCTGACTTCCTGGTTCGGGTGTATACGGTATCAAGCCGCATCCTTTCCGCACAGCGCCAACAGAGCATACAGGTCGGCGATGGCCCCCTCATGCTGCAAGCTTCCCCTCCGGTCAATCAGCAGCGCCTCCATTCCCACGCCCTGTGCACCGGCGATGTCCCACACCGGGTGATCGCCGACGAAGAGTGCTTGCTGCGGTGTGACCTGCAACGCTTCCAGCGCGAACTCGAAAATCTGACGCGCGGGCTTACGCCAGCCGATGTCGGTGCAGAACACGGCAGTGTCTACCAGTGCGCTCAGCCCCAGCCGCGCGAGTTCCTCGTGCCAGGGAGCTGCCGGGCTTCCCCACGGGGTGTTGGAGACGATGGCCATTTTGAAGCCCTGCGCCCGCAGTTGGCGCAGGACAGGCAGGGTATCCTCATAAAGACGCCCGCGCGCAAAGACGGGCTGGAGAAAGCGGCGACACATCGCCAGGGCAAAGTCCTCGGATAACTTCTCGTTCTCCAGTCCGAATACCTGCGCCAACCGCACACCAAGGGGCCGCACGCGATAGTCACCGGCCTCGCGCCTCGTCTCCATCTGCTGTAACGCACTCTCCGGCACAATCTTGCTCATCCCTCTTTCGGCAAGGAACTCCTGTACCTGGGCCAGCGCCTCGGCAAGCACGGCGTTTTGCTCCGACCGGTCGTAGTACTCGACCAGGGTGCCGCCCAGGTCGAATAACAGCGCGCGCTTCATAGCCCGGCGCCTTCCACCACTGCCTTGAGCATCGGCTGCTCCTCGTCCGCCAGCACCGTGCGCGGGTCGAGCACCAGCCGGTCATCCTCTATGCGCGTGATCACCGGCGGATCGGCGGCACGGAGGCGTGCAGCCAGCTCCACAGGATGGGGCACGTTGAGCGCCACAAGCCGTGTCGGCAGGGTCTCGCCCGGTAGGCTGCCCCCTCCTATCGTTGACAGGCCGTCCACGATCTCTACAGCCAGCCCGGCCTGTTTCAGATACCGTCTCCAGCGCCGTGCCCGCTGCTCGATCTGCTCAAGCGGTAGGGCGATCATCTGCCACACCGGAATCTGCTCCATTGCTTCGCCCTTCAAATAATGCAGCAGCGTCGCCTGCAGAGCGGCCAGACAGAGCTTATCAGCCCGCAGAGCACGGGTCAACGGATGATGCTTGAGCGGCTCAACGCAAGCAGCCCGGCCCACAATGATGCCGGCCTGTGGGCCACCCAGGAGCTTATCCCCACTGAAACAGGTGACGGCGGCGCCGGCAGCGACGCTTTCCTGGACCATCGGCTCGTGTGCCAGCCCAAACTGTGCTGTATCCAGCAGGGCGCCGCTGCCCAGGTCGTCCATCACCGGTACACCGCGTTCGTTGCCCAGCCCGACCAATTCGGATAGGGCTGGCTCGGTGGTAAAGCCGATGATGCGGAAATTAGAGTGATGGGCGTGGAGGATGAGCGCGACATCGTTGTGCTTAGCCAGCGCCTGCTCATAGTCGCGCAGGTGGGTACGGTTGGTCGTGCCGACCTCGACCAGCCTGGCGCCACTTTGCGCCATCACATCCGGGATGCGGAAGCCTCCCCCGATCTCAACCAGTTGCCCACGTGAGATAAGCACACTTCGCCCCTGCGCCAGGCCGGTGAGTGCCAGCAGGACGGCGCCGGCATTATTGTTGACCACCAGCGCAGACTCCGCGCCGGTCAGCTCGCATAGCAGCCGTTCGGCATGCATTGTGCGGTGGCCGCGCTTTCCGGCCTCCAGGTCGTACTCAAGCGTTGAATATCCTGCGGCAACCGCCTCCATCGCTGCACGCGCTGCCGCAGAGAGAGGAGCGCGCCCCAGGTTAGTGTGGATGATCACGCCGGTAGCGTTGATGACCGGTCGTAAGCTTGGCGACAGGCGCTTGTGCAAACGGGAACCTGTCCGCGCCACGATACGGTCGCTCTCCGGCACCTCTCCGCCTGCCCGTACCTCGTCGCGTATCAGGTCGAGCTCGGCCCGCAGTGCCTCTACTGCACGCTCACGCCCGTACCCGGCGATCAGCTTTTGCATGCCCTCCTCGCCGAGCAGTCTATCCACACTGGGGAGTTGACGCAGTTTCTCGATCATCTTAGTCCATACAGGTGACAGTCACGTCCAGAGGTGACCGTCACCTAGATTATACCCTTACCGCCCAGAAGGGCAAGAAGTCAGGCAAAGCGGCGGGCCAGCAGCCGCAGGGGGCGCAACAGGTCGTCGCTCTTTTCCCTGAGTTGTCCCTGCAGATAGCTCTGCCAGGAGAGGCGGCGTATGGCACGTCCGGCCTGTGTGGCCTGCTCCGCATCGCCTGGCCCGGGGCCATAGGTCGCAGTCTGATACTCAGTGATGAGGATATGCACTGCCTGAGCGGCAGTGGGGAGGAGGCGGATGAGAGTTGCCGCCCGTTCAGCAGGCGTATCGGAAGGGGCGGGGGACGCGCCCAGACGCCTGAGAGCCTGGTTGAGCTCCCAGTAGGCACGTTCCAAGGGGGAGGCAGTGGCATAGGTTGCCCAGCGCTGGAGGGGAGCAGGAGGCTGTATACCCAGTTTGCGCAACCCTGTTTCCAGCAGGAGTGGAACAGGGGGCAGGTTGCGACGCAGGCGCTGCCTGCGCCAGGCCACGACAAGAAGGTATCCTCCCCCCACCCCCAGGAGGATGAAGAGGGCCAGATACAGGCCGGATCTTTGAGGCTGCACGGCAGTCGGGAGGGCGGATGCCTCCTCTTCCATTCTCAGCCTGTCCAGCCGGGCCTCTAACATCTCCAGATACTCTTCGTATCCGCTGGGACCTGGCACTCCGAAGCGGACGTCGGGACCCGTTGTCCCGCTTGGCCGGTAAATCGGGGGCTGAGAGGCGGTCGGCTCAAACTCGACCCACCCCAGGCCTGGAAAATAGACTTCGGGCCAGGCGTGCGCGTCGCGGTGGCGCACCAGGTACAGGCCGCTGGTACGGTCTTTCTCTCCCCCGGCATACCCTACTGCCAGACGGGCCGGAATCCCCAGCGAACGCAGCAAAACGACTTCGGCAGAGGCATAATAGTTGCAGAACCCCTCCTGCAGCTCGAACAGAAACCAGTCCAGCGGCTCCCGATTGGGAGGGGGAGGGGGAACGGTCTCGGTGTAGGCGATATTCATACGCAGATAGGCGGTGACGGCCTGGGCAATGTCGTAGGGATTGTCCAGGTCACCCGCTATGATACGGGCAAGCTCTCTGGTGCGAGGAGTGATCTCGGGCGGGAGCTGGAGGTAGCGTGCCTTTACCCAGTCGGGGTAGTCGGTGCCGGCTGCGCGGAGCTGGAGGATGGTCAACTCGTTCGAGAGCGCGGAACGGGCCTGATAGCTTTCGCCGGCGTACACGGGCGGGTCGGCACGCAGCGCTGCCACGTCCCAGGTTCCGTCGGGATTCGAGGCCATATCTACCAGCGCCTGGCGACTGACCCACGCTGGCTGAGGGGGGGCATGGAGGGTAATAAACGGTATGACAGCGGTAAAGGTAAAGACATTTCCCTCGCGGAGCGAAAGCTCCGGTATATTCAGGGCAGAAACGGAAGCGGGCACAGACTGGGTGACGGAAAAGGCGACAGTGCTCCACTGACCGTTGGCGTAGTGATCGTAGACGCGGGCACGCCAGTAGTATTGCACACCCACCAGGTGATACGGGGGCTGCACAGTCATCACCACGGCATCACCAAGAGGAGCGCCCAGCCCAAGCGCAAGCTCCTGCCCATAGCGGTCGCTGATGCCCACCGAAGTAGCAGAGCGACGCAACGCCGCGAAGGCTTCTTCTCCCCGCTCTTCTATCCACTCACGCAGGGAGCGGGTAGCCTTCAGCCACGTCTCCCTGGCGCCGGGCACCGTTCGGAGCAACGCGGGTACACTCCACGCCAGGATGACGATCAAAGCAGCGCTGACCAGTATGGGATAGGTCAGGTCGCTGGCGATGTAGGAGGGCACATGAGTATTCTCCTCCTCCCACCTGATGCGGTAGCGTAAGTAGGTCACCCGCGCGATCAACAGCAAGGAGACGAAGAGGTAGAACGGCAGATACCTGCCACGCGAGGCCACATAAGGGTCAGTAAGCTGAATAATGAGCAGTGCCAGGCCGGTGGGCAGGATGGCCCGCCAGGGATTGGTATGGCGGGTCAGGGAGTAGCCAGCGTGAACTCCCAATCCCCAGAAGAGAACTGCCATGAAGAACAAAAAGAGCAGGGGGTCCGTGACCTCCTCGCGGCGCAGTAACTGACCCCAGGCAGCAAGCAGGCGGCTACCCAGGGCTAACAGGCGCTCCTGCCACAGCACCGCCGGTCCGAGCTTAAGCAGGAGGCTCAATTGCCTGACTACAGCAAAGAGGCCGTAGCACACGGCAAACACAGCCGCCACCCGCGCGGAAAAGATGCTCCGCCCCAGAGCCAGGCCAGCCGCCACTGCCAGTATGGCGATGAGCTGGATCACTGCTAAGTGATCCGTCCACTCGGTGGCGATCAGCCGCCCGGAGGCGATAGCCATGGCAGCAAGCAACAGGAGCGCAGCCACCCAATCCCAACGGCGGGAGGCTGAGAAAGTGCTGGTGTAGGTGGATGGTGTTCCTGTCATGGTGGTGTGTGAGGCGTGTTGCGTATTGCCTTATTTTTGCGCGAAAGTCGAGGGGTGCTATTAATGCACCCCCCCGATTTTTGCGTCAACTCAGTCCAAATCAAAGGTTTTGAGCAGTTTTTGCAAGCATTCCGCCATCCCGGCGGCATAAGGGTGTGTTTGCCACAAAGCTACCTTTATGAGACGGCCATCTTCAAAGAAGAGTTGGCCGGGGATGTTTAACAGGTCGAACACCAAACGCTGGGGGCCAAAAGAAGCAAAGGCCGAGTCGGCCAACATCCACGGGTGTAGCCATGCCAGGAGATTGTGGGCCACATCGGTCAAGATGATCCAGGCTTCTTGGGCATCCAGACTGTGTTTGCGGCGATGGGCCAGATTCAGACCGGACTTGTCGGCGCGGATCTCGACTTCTGCTGCGCCACGGCCATCATACAGCGCCCATTGAGTGAAGGCCGGATAAGGCAGGGTAGTCAACAGCGTGGCAAAAGCGGGCTTGCCTGTGCCGTCGAGCCAGCGCAACAGATGGGCGTCGAGGCGACGGCCCATGCGCAACTTGACCGGTGCAGGAGCGACCCACCGTCCTCGGTCTGCGGGATCGGCCACCCAGGCCTCTTCCGCTACCCGTTTGACCCACGCTTGAGTCCGGCGACCGCTGTAGGCTTTCATCAAGACTTGAAAGCCCAACCAGAGGATATACCTGACATTCTGGTCTGTACCTTGTTCCGCATCGCTGCGCAAGATGATCTGGTGGCATTGTTCCCGCGACCAATTCCAGTGGTGCAGAAGTTGCTGTAACGCCGGTTTGACATACTCATAGCCGTGACGATCGCCTGGATAGGTCAGCGAAAGCAGGTTCTCGTGATAGCCAGCGACCATGAAGCGGATCACGTGGCGACAATATTGGTTGCGTTGACCACTGACCCAGCCTTTGCGGCTTCCTTCCGCACGCTTGGAGGTCACGAGACTGGTCGTGTCTATGTCCAATATCCAGTGTTGTTCCCAGTTGTGATGGCGAAGCTGGCTGTGTTGCCGCAGGAGTGCCAGATGGCCGGCGCGAAGCTGCTCAATCTGTTCACCGCCCAACGCATCCAGGGTCCGGCTCAGGTTTGACTGTTCGGCAAACTGAGGCCGTTGCCAGGCTTGAGCCAGTGCGCGCTCGGGACGAAGCCGCGTGTTAACTTGCCCCAAGCTACGGCAACCTGCCATAATGGCCACCAGAACATCTTGCAACTTGTCTTGCACCGAATGGTCATGTTGGCGCATGTGGACGCTGAGATTCGCCCAGACAGGCTTGAGGAGCTCAGTTCGGGTGATGCAGTGCCCCAACACAGCCAATGGTGCGAAGCACGTTTGATGTTCGACCTCTTCGAGATAGATCGTGATTGCCATAGGTAATTCCTCCTGGTATTGGGATTACCTAAGTATGACACAAATCTATCTCGGCTTGTTAAAGTTCGTGCAAAAATCGGGGGGGTCTATTCCCACAGGGGCAATGCAGCCCCCCGATTTTTGCGCAAAAATTAAGTATTGCGTATTGCGTGTTGCGTATTGCGTGTTGCGTGTTGCGTGTTCCGTTACAGACGCAGATACG
The DNA here is from genome assembly GCA_026418995.1 of Anaerolineae bacterium. GTDB lineage: Bacteria > Chloroflexota > Anaerolineae > B4-G1 > B4-G1 > JAOAAG01. Next base: position 95 of record JAOAAG010000049.1, on the reverse strand, counting down.
AATCCGTATAGATCACTTTGTTAAGCAACACCTGAACTGTCTTCCAGATATCGGCCTGTTGTGGGTCGGAGAAGTCCACATCCTCAGGCTGGAGC
>JAOAAG010000045.1 GCA_026418995.1 Anaerolineae bacterium | reverse complement strand
CCTGCCACTACCCTCGAGGACCTGGAGGTGGACCTGGCGTCACGGGCGACGAAAGAGGACATTGGCATAGACGCCATCATACTGATGCCAGATATCCTTAACCACTCACCGGATGGCTGGGCATTGATTAGTGGGTTCGCGGCACAACATAGGGTGCCGATAGCCGGCAGTTTCCCATACACCGTGGAACAAGGGGCTGTCTTCGGCAACGCTACTGACCTCTTCGAGGTGGGTGAACTGGCCGCACCCTTGGCCGACAAGATTCTCAAAGGCACCCCGGCCGGCACCATCCCAGTGGTCACGCCGGACCAAACGCTATGGATCAATTACCGGGTGGCCCAGGAGCTTGGGCTGATGCCTCCGCAAAGCCTGCTGGGGCAAGCGGTCAGAATTATTCGCTAATGTAGTTAATGTTTTAACAAGTCTGTCCGGCCAGCTTCAGATGGGCAGGCAGAAAGTCGGATATCGAACCGGTGGGAAGTGGTTTTTTGGTATCTCCACATTAATCAGGATGATTCTGTTGCTGCAACCGGTAGCGCTTCCGGGAAAAGCAACAGGCTGAGGGCGGGAATCACTCTCAGCGAGGTAAAATTGAGATGATGTCTACGCAGATGGAAGGACTTAAAAGACCGCGCAACCTGGTCGCTACTTTAACCATTGCATTTATGGCCTTGAGCACAGTCGCGTTGCTGGCCGCCGGTCTCTCTCAGATGCTCTTTAATTTCCAGGCACAGCAGGAGAGCGTTGCCGGCAGGCAGCAGCTTATCGCTCAAGAGGCGGCTGAGGCCGTCGCCAGTTTCATTCAGGAGAAGTTCATTAAGTCGGAAGCTGTGATTAAGGTGACCAACCTGGGCCTTGCCTCAAGGCAAGAACAAAAGGATGCCCTGGGTTATCTGCTAGGCCTTGACCCTGCCTTCCGCCAGGTGGTGTTGCTAGATGCGCAAGAGCGGGAACTGGTCGCGCTCTCGCGCGTGTCGCAGGTGTCGGCGGAGAAGTTAATGGCGCGGGCCGGAAGTGCTCTGTTTGCCCAGGTAAGGCAGGGGCACAGGTCCATCAGCCCAGTGTACGTTGACGAGGTCACGAGCGAACCGATGGTGATCCTGGGCATTCCGGTCCAGGACATCTTTGGAGAATTTCAGGGGACGCTACTGGCCGAGGTGAACCTGAAGTTCATGTGGGACCTGGTGGACAGACTGCAGATCGGCGAGAGCGGCTTCGCCTATGTGGTGGACCGGCAAGGAAACTTGCTGGCTTTCCGTGATATCTCCCGCGTCCTGCGCGGTGAGAACTTGCGCGCGTTGAAGAACGTCGCCGAGTTTATGAACAGTTCCGCACCCGTGGATGAAACGCCGGCAGGAGTATCTGCGGGCATCAATGGGGACCTTGTTGCCACGGTCTACGTTCCGCTGGGAATGCCTGACTGGGCCGTCGTGATCGAACTGCCGTTAGCAGAGGCCTACAGGCCAGTGCTCCGCAGCACGGTCATCTCGGTATTGATCCTCCTGGTCGTCGTGGCGCTGGCCGGGGTACTGGGCTCTTATCTCGCGCGGCGTCTGGCAGCCCCTGTACTTGCCCTGACAGATGTGGCCGCTCGCATCGCTGGAGGTGAGCTGAACCTGGAGGTAACTCCAGCCGGACCGGCCGAAATAACCAGGCTGGCCGAGGTATTCAACAGTATGACCGCCCGGCTGCGTGAACTCATCGCCAGCCTGGAACTACGCACCCGCGAGCTGGAGGCCAGCCAGCGCGTCACCTTCGCCGCCAGCGAGCGCGTATCCCCGGATGAACTCCTGGACCTGGTCGTGAACCTCGTCCGCGACCAGTTCAACCTCTACCACGCCCAGGTGTACATCGTGGATCGGGAGCAGGGAGCGGCCGTCCTGCGCCAGTCAACCGGCTACGCAGGTCGCCAGCTCCTTCAGCGCAAGCACAAGATTCCGCTGGACGCCACCGCCCTCGTCACCAAGGCCATCCGCACCGGCGAACCAGTACTCGTAGCCGACGTGAGCAAGGACCCCGACTTTATGTCCAACCCCCTGCTCCCTGAAACCAGGTCTGAACTGGTGGTGCCACTGAAACTGGGCGACGAGGTCATCGGCGTGCTGGACGCTCAGGACCGCATCCCTGGCCGGTTCGGCCCCTCGACCGTCGCCCTGTTTCAGTCCATGGCCGATCAGATCGCCATCCTCTTCGAGAACAGCAACCTGCTCACCCGCATCACCGAGCAGACCCAGGTGCTGACCACGTTCGCCAACCAGCTCCGTGTCGCTGCCGAGATCGCGCGGCGGCTGGGCACCATCCTCGACCCGGATCAACTGCTGGAACAGGCGGTCGAACTCCTGCAGAGCCGCTTCGGGTTGTATCACGCCCACATCTACCTGCTAGATGAGGCAGAAGGGAAGCTGGTGATGCGTGCCGGCGCCGGCGAGGTGGGCCGCATTCTGCGCAAACGCGGTCACGCCATCCCGCTCGATATGGAAAGGAGTATGGTTGCCCGCGCTGCCCGCGAACGGGAAACTATCGTGTCGAACGACACCAGCTTGGAGCCCAGTTTCCTGCCCAACCCGCTTCTCCCACAGACGCGCTCTGAGGTCTCCATTCCCCTGATCGTGGGTGATAGGGTGCTGGGCGTGCTGGACATTCAGGACGATCAGGTCAATCGTTTCAGCCAGGCCGACGTAGATACGTTTACCACCTTGGCTGGAGGGATCGCCACCGCGTTGCAGACTGCCAGCACCTTTGAGGAGACACAGATCCGCCTGCGCGTAAGCCAGGCCCTCGCAGGTGCCAGGACGGAGGAAGAGGTATGGGACGCCTTGATCAAACAAGCTGGCCTGTACCCCAGGACACACGTTTCGCTCTATACCCAGGAGACGGAGGGAGGCGAACAATACGCCGTCATCCGGCGTGCTCAATCCTTCGACAGCCGGATAAAGATCACAGTCCAGCCCGACTTGCGCTTCCCGGTATCACAATTCCGCCTGATCGAGCAGGCGGAGGTGGACGGGATATTTGTCTCCGCCAACCTCGCCGCCGACGAACGTGCCGACCCGATGGCACGCGAGATGGCCCGGCAGACAGGCGTGGTCAGTATGGCCATCGTGCCCATTGCTATCGGGGATGAACAACTCGGGAGCATCGTGGTCTCTTCAGAAGAAGAAAACTACTTCGATAGACGCAAACTGGTCCTCTATCGCACTATGGCCGAGCAGGGCGCCACTGCGCTGCGCATCGCACGTCTCTACGATGAGACGCAAAAGACTGCCGAGCGGCTGAAGGAGGTGGACCGGCTCAAAAGCGAGTTCCTGGCCAGCATGAGCCACGAACTCCGCACCCCGCTCAACTCCATCATCGGGTACACCGAGATCATGCTGATGGGGCTGGATAGCGAACTCGACCCGGAGCTGCGCGAGGATGTTCAGGCGATCTATGACAACGGCAAACACCTGCTGAATCTGATCAACGACATACTCGACCTGGCCAAGATCGAGGCTGGCCGTCTGAATCTGAATATGGAAGCGGTCTCGCTCCGGTCAATCGTGGACACGGCCGCCAACAGCGTCACCGGATTGCTGGTAAACAAGCCCATCGAGTTTAAGGTCGAGGTCAACGAGGAACTCCCCACGATCTGGGGCGATCCGGTGCGGCTCAATCAGATTCTCAACAACCTCCTTTCCAACGCCATCAAGTTCACTGACAAGGGCCACGTCATCCTCCGTGCCTTTACGCAGGACGGCTGGGCCTGCCTGGAGGTCGAGGACACCGGCATCGGCATCAGCGAAGCCGATCAGAAGAAACTATTTGAGCGCTTCCAGCAGCTTGATAGTTCCAACGCGCGCAAGAGGGAGGGCACCGGCCTGGGATTGGCCATCACCCGTCACCTGGTCACCCTGCACGGTGGCAAGATCACCGTGAAGAGCAAGCTGGGCGAGGGTTCCACGTTCACCGTGTATCTACCGCTGGATGCCCAGGCGAAAGATGGAGCGATACGCGCTTCGGCCTCACCGGCCACCTAGACTTGATGCACTGGGTGCAAGATGAAAACGTTGTTCAACTCTGTGCGTTGTCTGGTATGTGGCTACGAGATGATTGCCGACCTCTACGCAGCCAGATGCGAACGGTGCGGCAATCCCTGGTTAGATGCCCGCTATGACCTGGCTGCGCTTCCGGCGGACTGGCCGGGGATAGTTGCCAGGCGCCCCCTCAACCTGTGGCGCTATGCCGAACTCCTTCCCTTCCCGGAGGGTTTCACCTTTGTCTCGATGGGCGAAGGGTGGACGCCGCTCACCCGTGCCGCAGGGCTGGAGCGCGAAACCGGATATGGCAAACAGGGAGGTGAAATCTGGATTAAGGACGAGCGCCAGAACCCCACTGGCTCCCTCAAGGATCGCCAGGCGGCGTTCACCATCAGTGCCCTCAAGGCGCGAGGAATCACCGAAATGGTGCTCGCTTCCACCGGCAACGCTGCCGCAGGTTACGCCGCCTACTGTGCGCGGGCTGGCATCAAACTGTGGGTCTTTTTGCCCAGCAGCGTCCCTGCCGAAAAGATGCGCGAGCTGGCACTCTACGGCGCCGAAGTCATCAAAGTCACCGGCACCTACGACCAGGCCAAGGAGATCGCTGCCGAGTTTGCCGCCCGCCGGGGCATCTACCTTGACGGCGGCGCCAAGGCCATCCCTGGCAAGGAGAGCATGAAGACCATCGCCTTCGAGATCGCCGAACAGTTCGGCTGGCAAGCGCCCGACTGGTATATCCAGGCGGTCTCCGGCGGCATCGGGCCGCTGGGGGTGATGAAGGGCTTCATTGAACTGCACGAGGCCGGCCTGATCGAACGTGTCCCCAAGTTGGGTATCGTGCAGGTCACGGGTTGCGCGCCGATGGTGCGTGCCTGGGAGCGGGGGCTTGCCCAGGCCGAGCCGGTGCAGCCCGATACTCTGGTCACGGTGCTCGCTACCGGCAAGCCAGGTCTAGCCTACGACATACTGAAGCAGATGACCGACCAATACGGGGGCGCAATGATCGCCGTGAGCGACGGGGAGGCTTTCCGCGCTATGCGGCGCATGGCACGTACTGAGGGCTTCTCGATGGAGCCGGCTGCCAGCGTCGCCTTCGCCGGATTGGAGAAATTGCTGGTCGCGGGCCACATTCTGCCAGGAGAACGGGTGCTGGTCAACTGCTCCGGCCACACCTTCAGTGCCGAAAAACATGCCCTGGAGGACCGTTACGTCTTCCAGTTGCAGATCGAGGCCCCCTTCCAGGCACAGCGCACTCCAGAAGGGCTCGCCGTGACGCTGGAGCAATTGGATGAGCAGATCACCACTATCGTGATCATAGATGATAACCCCAACGATAGCCGTCTCCTCCGTCGCCTGCTGCAGACCTACAAACAGTACCGCATCTTTGAAGCGCATAACGCGGCGGATGGCCTGGACCTGGTACGCCAGCGCCGTCCTGATCTGATTATGCTTGACCTCTCTATGCCGGAAACCGACGGCTTCGCCGTCCTTGAGGCGCTTAAGGCTGACGAGCGCACCCGCGAAATCCCTGTCGTCATCGTCTCCGCCAAAACCCTTACTCCTGACGAGTGGACTTACTTGCGCCACTATGCCAACTCTATCTGGCAGAAAGGTAACTTCAGCGCTCGCGAACTGGTCAACCACGTGGCCGAGATGTTGGGCGACCGCGTGGTACAACCACGAAAGCATTCGATGATTAGCAGACCTGTGAGCGACCGCCTGCTCAAGACGTTCGGCCAGGGCCGCCGACCGCGCATCCTGGTGATTGACGATTACGTGGCGGACGCGCGCCTGCTCCGCCGTCTCTTCGAGATCAACCATCGCTTCGAGGTCGTCGAGGCCCATTCCGGCGCAGAAGCGCTGGAGGCGATAGAGGAATCCATCCCCGACCTCATCATTCTGGACCTGATCCTGCCTGACATCAGTGGCGAACAATTGCTGGAGATGCTGCGTCAGCGTGCCCCAACCCGTGATGTGCCGGTGGTCATCGTCTCGGCCAAGGAGATTGACCCGGGGCTGCGCGCCCGGCTGGCCGTCCACGCGAACTCGGTATGGTCAAAGGCAACACTGGATCGCAGCAGCTTGCTGGCACACGTCGAGACTATTTTACCGGAATAGACTATGGAGCAGAAAGTCGTACTCTATATTGAGGACAACTTCCATAACCGTCGGCTTGTGCGTAAAATCCTGCAATCGCAGGGCTACACCCTCCTCGAGGCTGAGGACGGTGAATCCGGCCTGGCGATGATCCGCCAGTTGAAACCGCCTCTTATCCTGCTCGACATCGGGCTGCCCGGTATGGATGGGCTGGAATTGCTGGCCCACATCCGGGCCGACGCAAGGCTGCGTCACATCCCGGTGATCGCGCTCACCGCTTCGGCTATGCGCGGTGACCGTGAGCGTTTCCTGGCCGCCGGCTGCGACGACTACATCTCCAAACCGGTTCAGGTGACAGAGCTGCTCGAAAAAGTCGCAGCGCACTACCCCTCGAATCACCGGGCGAAGGGCGAGAAGTGACCGGAGCAGCCTGGTTATGGACGCCACGGTGAAGACTATCCTGATCATTGAAGATAATCTCGACAATGCCCGTATTATACTGCGTGCGCTCCAGCCCTATGGCTACCGCCTGCTCCACGCACCCGACGGTGAGACCGGCCTGGTCATGGCCGCCGAGGAGAAGCCCGACCTGATCCTGCTTGACCTGGGCCTGCCTGACCTGGAAGGGCAGACCTTGGCGGCCCTGTTACGGAGGATACCGGAGCTGGCCCATGTGCCGCTCATCGCAGTGACCGCCTGGCCACCGGACACCGCCGCGCAGATGGCTAAAGCCTATGGCTGCGACGGCACCATCTCCAAGCCGATCAGCCCGCGCGAATTTCCCGCCCAAATCGCTGCCTACCTGAAACCCAAGGGGCGTGAATGACCCAGCACAGCAACACTGACCCGGCTACTTCACCAGCCGAGGTCGCCCATCCAACGTCGGTATGCTCTGAACGTCCAGTTGTTTCGACCGTCGCCCTCCGCACGGCAGCCCCCACCTCTCCGATCAGCTTGGTGCCTGCCTGCCGCTTCACCTACGAAGAACTTGTCACCGCCTACAATCAAACCCGCGTGGATTACATCGTGCCTATGCCCATGAACGCCGCCCGTCTGCGCGAGTACGTCCACACCTATGACGTGGACATGGAGGCCTCTGTCGTCGCCATAGAGGACGAGCAAATCCTGGGGCTGGCCATGCTGGGCGTGCGACCAGGACATACCTGGGTCACACGCCTGGGCGTGCTGCCGGTCAAGCGGCGGCGCGGGATTGGCCGGTTACTGATGGAGCATCTCATCGCCTATTCCCGGGTTCTTAACGTGCCATATGTCACTCTGGACGTTATCAAGCACAACGACCCGGCCTACTACCTTTTCCTCAAGCTGGGATTCTACGACGTGCGCGAACTGCTGGTGGTCCGCCGCCCGCCTGGTCCTCCCTCCATACACGTGAGCCCGTATGTGTGCGAAGTACTGGACGGCAGCCGGGCGGTTGAACTGCTCCAGCGGCGCCGTGATGCCCCCTCCTGGCTGAACGAGACGGCATCGCTGGTGAACGGCGGCAGCCTGGCAGCACTGCGGGTCGAACTGACCAGCGGCGACTGGGGTTGGCTGGTATATCAGATCACGGTCTTCCAACTGAGCCGGCTGGTCGTGCAGGCAGAGGCCGGCGAGCCACACCAGGTTGCCCTGGCGCTGCTCCACGCTCTGCATCAACGCCACCCGATGCTGGACACCAAGGTCGAGAACCTGCCTCTTGATAGCCCCTATTGGCCGGCCATGCGGGAGATGGGCTACCTGGAATCCTTCCGCCGCATCGAGATGCGGCTCGACCTTTGCCCATCAGGTGACGGTCACTTCCAAAAGTGACCGTCACTCTACACCTCCCGATTGACACGATCTCAGGTGCATGCTATCATCGGCATGCCCGATGAGCACGATAGCTAAACGCCTGCACATCCTGTTTACCATCATCGCACTCTCTCTGCTCACCCCACGCGCGTTTGCAGCACCTGCTCCGCCCACTCCCGGGGATAGCGAGGCCTCGGCAGCAGCGCTTCCACCCTGGTTCCTGCCTCCATCGCCCGTCCGGCCCCAGGAGGGCGGCCCCTGGGTAGTCCGGGCCTACTACACCGACCGCCGGATGGTGGACGAAATCGCTGGGTGGCTGGCGCTCTGGGAGGTCCATCACGACGCGGGCTATCTTGTCGCCGAGGTGACCCACAGCCAATACGAGCGGTTGCTGAGGGCCGGATTCCGCATCCAAGTGGATGCGCGCCTCACCGCCATGCTGCACCGGCCCAATACGCCGCTGCCCGGTCAGCTCAGTGGCATCCCCGGCTATCCGTGTTACCGCACCGTGGAGGAGACCCTCGCGGCTATTCACTCCCTCGCCGCCGCCTACCCGCACCTGGCGACCATAACCGATATCGGGGATTCCTGGGAGAAGGTAACCCCCGGCGGCAACCCCGGTTACGACCTGATAGTCCTGACGCTCACCAACAAAGACCTGGCGCTTCCCAAGCCCAGGGTACTCATCGCATCCGCCCTCCACGCCCGTGAGTACGCCACCGCCGAGCTGAACCTGCGCTTCGCCGAACACCTGGTGGGGGGCTACGGCTCCGACCCGGACGTGACCTGGCTGCTCGATTACCACGAGCTGCACCTGCTGTTCCAGGCCAATCCCGACGGGCGCAAACTGGCGGAAACCGGGCTCCTGTGGCGCAAAAACACCGACAACGATGACGGCTGCACCAAGCGGCAGCTCTGGGGTACTGACCTCAACCGCAATTTCCCTTTTTACTGGAACTGCTGCGCCGGCTCAAGCGGGGATCCGTGCGCCGAAACCTATCGCGGCCCTGCCCCGGCCTCGGAGCCGGAAACTCAGGCCATCAAGACGTACTTGCAGGCCCACTTCTCTGACCTGCGGGGAGATACGCTGGAGGCCTCGGCGCCGCTCACGACCAGCGGTATATTTCTGGACCTGCATAGCTACGGTGGGCTAGTACTGTGGCCGTGGGGCTTCATCTACACCCTGCCCCCGAACTCCACTGCGCTGCAGACCCTCGGGCGGAAGCTCGCCTACTTCAACGGCTACGAGCCAAAACAGGCGGTCAACCTCTACCCCACCGATGGCGCTGCGCAGGATTTCGCCTACGGCGAGCTGGGACTGGCCTCCTACATCATCGAGCTGGGAACGGCATTTTTCCAGGACTGTGCCACCTTCGAGAACGCTATCCTGCCCGCCCATCTCCAGGCCCTGCTCTACGCGGCTAAAGCGGCCCGCTTCCCTTACCTGATCCCGTCTGGGCCGGATGTACTTGCGCTCTCTCTCTCACCACAGGTCGCGCCGCCAGGCACAACTGTCCTCCTCAAGGCCACCGTTGACGATACTCGCTACAACCACAGCCTCGGCGCCGAACCCACCCAGCACATCGCCGCAGCCGAGTACTATGTTGATCTTCCCCCGTGGATAACGACGACTGTCTCCACCTCTCACATGATGACGGCAACGGACGGCGCCTTCGACGAGCAGGTCGAGCAGGTCGAGGCCTGGCTGGATACCGGAGGGCTCAGCCCGGGCCGGCATATCATCTTTGTGCGCGGACAGGATGCCTCCGGCAACTGGGGTGCCTTCAGCGCAGGGTTCTTGTACCTCCCTGCTACGGTCATCGTGCCGTCAATTCACGGCTACGTCCGCCAGATCGGCAGCGGCATTCCCCTGTCTGCAAGAATAACAGCGGGAGCTTTTCAGACCACAAGCGACGCAACCACAGGCTACTACAGCCTTACACTTCCTGGCGGCACATACGATCTGAGCGCCGTTGCCGCCGGTCACCTCATCTCGACTGTCACTGGCCTCACTATATCGGCCACACAGACCGTGCGGCAGGACTTTTCCCTCTACCCCCTGTGTGAGGTGCTCAGCGACACCGTCGAGATAGACGGGGGCATCTGGGACGCTCAGCCGCCGTGGGCGGTTGTAACGGAAAATGCTCACAGCCCCGCCTATGCCTGGAGCGACAGCCCCGCCGGGAATTATGACAACAACGCCGACTTCTCGCTGACCTCCCCGGTGCTGGACCTGTCCGGTTATAGCGGAATCCGGCTGGCCTTCTGGCACACTTATGACTTCGAGCCAGGGCATGACCGGGGGGGCGTTGAGTACTCCACCGACGGCGGAGCGAGCTGGACGCCAGTGGCTTTCTACAGCGGCTACGGCCATACCGCCTGGAGCTATGAGGAGATACCCCTGCCGGCCCTGGATGGCAACCCCCACGCGCGGGTGCGCTTCCGCGTCCAGAGCGATGACCACGTGACCGCTGACGGGTGGCATATAGACGATATATCCATCGTCGGCGGTGGCCTCCCCTGTGCCCTGCCGAAGGCTGCTTTCAGCAGCAACAGCCCTGTCCCGCTCGGCGAGACCATGGTTTTCACCAATCACACGCGCGGGGTGGAGCCGCTGAGCTACCGTTGGAGCTTCGGTGATGGCGACACTTCGGACGCCCGACATCCCACCCATACCTACCGGGCCAGCGGCCGCTTTACCGTCACGCTGGTTGCCACCAATACCCTGGGCGGCGACCGCACGCAGCACATCGTCACGGTCAATCGCCAGCTCTACCTGCCGCTGGTGCTCAGCAACTGGCTCTCACAGGGCATGCCCCATCCCCGCCTGCGTCAGCTCCCGGCATACGACAAAATCTCACCGTGGGTGCTACGGGCTACGCAAGGCGGTGGGCGCACTGACTTCCTCGTCCTGCTGAGCGAGCAGGCAGACCTTAGCCCGGCCTATAAGATACCCAACAAACAGGCACGGGGACGCTGGGTCTACCGCACCCTGTGGGAGACGGCGTCGCGCACCCAGGCGCCGCTCCGTGCCTGGCTCGATGCCAGGGGAGTCTCCTATCGCCCCTTCTACATCGTCAACCTTATCCTCGTGCGCTCAGGCGACCTTCCGCTGGCGGCTGCCCTGGCCGCCCGGCCCGATGTTGCGCGTATCGAGGCCAATCCGCGCGTCCGCAACATCCTCCCCCGACCTACTCAGACAGGAGGCCCGCCAATGCACTCCCCCGCCACCATTGAGTGGAATATTCAGCGGGTCCAGGCGCCGGCTGTCTGGGAAATGGGCTACACTGGTCAGGGGGTCGTTGTCGGCGGCCAGGATACAGGATACGAGTGGAATCACCCCGCGCTGATCAACCAGTACCGCGGATGGAACGGCTCTGCCGCCGAGCACAATTACAACTGGTACGACGCTGTCGCCGCCTCCGCTGTGCCGATAGACCCGCATGGTCACGGCACACACACTATGGGCACGATCCTCGGCGATGACAGGGCCGGCAACCAGATCGGTATGGCCCCAGGGGCACGCTGGATTGGCTGTCGCAATATGGATAGCAACGGTTACGGCTCCCCCGCCACATACCTGACCTGCTTCGAGTTCTTCCTGGCCCCATACCCCCTGAACGGTACACCTGAGCAGGGCAATCCCGATCTGGCCCCCGACGTTACCAACAACTCGTGGAGCTGTCCCACCTACGAGGGGTGCTCCTGGGATACGCTGCAGGCAGCCGTGGAGGCGCAGCGGGCCGCTGGCATCCTCACCGTTGCTGCAGCAGGCAACGCCTTTGGCGCCGGTTGCGGCAGCATCACCGAGCCACCGGCCCTGTACGATGCTGCATACACCGTCGGCGCCACCACCAGTAGCGATACCATCGCTTCGTTCAGCAGGCGAGGGCCGGTGACGATAGACGGCAGCGGGCGGCTCAAGCCTGACCTCTCAGCGCCGGGCGTGAGTATCCGCTCCGCTGTGCCCGGCGGAGGGTATCAGTCCATGCAGGGCACCTCGATGGCCGCGCCGCATGTCGCTGGCGCGGTCGCCCTGCTGTGGTCGGCTCAGCCAGCGCTGCGCAATCAAATTGACCGGACGGAGGCCATTCTCAACGAAACGGCCCTCCCGCGCTATAGCACCCAGTGCGGCGACCCTCCAGCAAGTGTGCCTAACAACGTCTACGGTTGGGGGCGGCTGGACGTGCTCGCAGCCGTAAGGCGAGCGCTGGAACCAGGCAGCGGCTACATCGCGGGCACCGTCGTCACGGTGGACGGCTCCTCCATGGCCGTGCCCCTGGAGGGCGTTGTGGTGAGCGCAGAGAGCGGAGAGGCCTTCTACACTACCACTACAGACCACACCGGATATTACACCATCACCGTCGTCCCTTCCACGTACACCCTGCGGGCCTGGAAGTACGGCTTCGCTCCTGAGACGGTCACTGGTCTGATAGTGCCGCGCGGCGGGGGCCTCACCGTACCCCTCACTCTCACCGCTGCTCCCGTCATCTCGCTCACCGGCTGCGTCACTGATGCGCTCACCGCTCAGCCGCTCTCTGCCACCATCTCCCTCATCGGCCCGACTGGCAGAGTGCTCACCCATACCACCACGCGTCTGCCGGATGGTTGTTACGCGCTCAGGATTTATGGAGGCCCGTATACCGTCACTGCTGCTGCACGCCTGCACTACCCTGCTACGACCTTTACAGACCTTGTGTCAGACACGGTCGTCAATTTTGCTCTGGAAGCCACCACGACAGACGGCATCATGTGGGGCCGCATCACCGAGCTGGGGAGCGGCCGGCCCGTTTCCGGTGTGCTCATCAGCCTTTCGCCGGGGGGATTTGAGGCCCGCTCCCAGGCCACCGGCTTCTACGAGCTTCAAGCCCCCTATGGCCACTACACGGCGACCTTATCTTCCCCGTTCCACCGGCCTGTTGTAGATGGAGTGGTCATCCCTCAGAGCAACCTGGTAGAGCGGAATTATGCTCTCCCTCTGCTGTTGCCCCCGTTGAGCATAGCGAAAACACCATCCACCTGGCAGGCGGAGGCAGGCACCTTGCTCACCTATACAATATTCGTGACCAACTTTGGGCACCTGGGCATCACTGTAACAGTAGAGGATAGGCTGCCTGAGGATACGCTATTTGCCTGGGCAGGTGGCGAGGGCGTCATAACGGGCGAGGTAGGGGAGGAACACATCAGATGGGCAGGTCTCAGCCTGCCCGCTGGCGGCGTGTTGACGCGCTCGTTTGGCGTGACGCTCACCTGTGTGCCTTCCGGCACGCCTGTAGTCAATGTCGCTTATCGAGTAGTGGATGCGGAGTGGCCAACTCCAACCGTCGGACTGCCTGTCACGGTCACTGTAACTGGCAAGGGAGTCTCAGCCGATTTTGCCTTTC
>JAOAAG010000043.1 GCA_026418995.1 Anaerolineae bacterium | reverse complement strand
CCTGTCTACCTGTCTACTTGTCTACCTGTCTACCTGTCTACTTGTCTACCTGTCTACCTGTCTACTTATACAACCGCCGCACCTCAGAGACCCCCCGGATCCGCTCCGGCAGGAAGGAAATCTTCCCCTTCAGGATCAGACCAACGCCCATCCCCAGATCGGAAAAGAGGTCGCGGCTGCGAAGTTTGTACTCCATCAGCATGCTCAACTCGTGCACCCGACCCCAGAGGCGGATGCTGTTCAGGAAGGAGCGATGAAGCGCGTAGACCATGGGATCGGGTCTGTAGCCTTCCTCCAGCGCCATATAACGCAACGTGTCAAATACCGGCGCCAGGCGGATATGATTGGGACACCGGGTCCCGCACGTCTCACAACCGACGCACAGCCAGATAGCCTGGCTATCCAGCACACCATCTTTCCGTCCCAACTGGATCAGCCGGAGCACTTGAGCGGGCTTATAGTCCATCACACTGGCTGTTGGGCAACCCGCCGTGCATTTCTGGCAATAGAAGCAGCGGTGGATGTTCTCACCGCTCCGCTCGCGCACAATGTCCCAGAAAGTCGGTCCGTTCGTCATCGTGTTTCCCACTCCACTGCTTCCTGCGGCGTGGTAGCACCCGGTTTCCCATTACCTGTGGTGCGTCAGAATTCACCGCCGCGCTCGACCAGCCGCAGTACCAGCACCATCATATCCAGAGTCTCGCCGCTGCTGGTGATGAAATAATCGCGCAGCGTGACCTCATGCTTGAAGCCCAGGTCCTGGACCGCTTTGATCACATCTGTCTGCGTGGTCACGACCTCGATGTATAACTGTTGCAGACCGACCATGCGCGCGATATCAATAAGCGCCCGCAGCATCAGTGTCCCAATGCCGCGCCGCCGGTACTGACGGTCGAGGAAGATACGCACCCAGGCCAGATGGCGGTGATAACGCTCGCGGAAGTGGAGAGTGGCATCGCCGACGATTTTGTCGTCCACGATCGCCAGCAACGGGTAGACCTTCTGCAAGTTCAGGTTGTCCACCCACCCCGCCACGACGTTGGGATCGGCGGCGTCATCCCGGAAGTACTCCAGGTCCTCTTTTGATGCCCTGGCGAAGAGTTCTATCAGCCCTTGCTTGTCCTCTTTTGTGAGCGGGCGGAGCAAGAGCCGAGAGCCGTCGGGCAGTGTTTTCACTTGACGGTAACGTGCCAGTTGGGTCCAGATGTCTCCCATATTCACCTCCCCTCACCTCACCTCGCCGAGGCCGGACAGCCCCAGCGCTTCCGCCATCAGTTGGGTAAAATAGAGTATCGGGATGCCGTCGCTATTCCGTTGCGGGTAGGTAAGATTGAACTGACAGAGCGGGCAGGCGGTCACGATAGCCTGCGCTCCGCTTTCCCGCGCCGAGGCCACGATTTCCAGCGCGAGTGTCTCAGAGATCCGCGGATCCTTCACCGTCAGGTACGAGCCGCAACACTCGATGCTGTACGGGAAGTCCACCACCTCGGCACCGAGCGTTCGCAGCAGGTCGTGCAAAATGGTCGGCTGCTCCGGGTCGTCCAGGCCGATCTCGTTGTGGGGACGCAGGAGCAGGCAACCGTAGTAGGGCGCCAGGCGCATGGAGATGGGGCATCGGACGTGTGCCCTGAGAGCTTCCCATCCGATCTCGTCACGCAGGATTTCGAGGAAATGGACCACGCGCACCCCTTGGTACTCCTGGCCGGTGAACCAGTTGATGCGCTCCAGCATCGCCCGGTCGCGTGCCAGCAGCGCCTGCGCGCGTCGCAGGACGTGGAAGCAGATGGCACACAGGGTCACCACCCGTTCGCCGCTTTGCTGGGCCTGATAGAGCACCCGTGTCGGGGCAATGAGTGCCATAGAGTCATCCAGTGTGAGCGGAAAGGTGGCCCCGCAGCATTGCCAGTCGGTTAGCTCAACGAGTTCAAACCCCAATGCCCTCGCCACCGCACGGGCGGAACTATCGTAATCCCGTGCCTGTGTGGACAGTGTACAGCCGGGGAAGTAGGGGATACTCATCATACCTGACAACCGGCCTATTTCACATATTTCCTGTAGCCCCCAACGATGGCCAGTTGCGGCAACGCCTTTAGCAGCTCAGGCGGCAGTGCGCTCAGGTCGAGCTTCGTCACACCCCGCCGTAGCGCGATTACCCGCAGTGCCTCCATCAGGCGGGGCAGGTCCACTCCCTTGGGGCAGCGTGTCACGCAGGTCAGGCAGGAGGCACAGAGCCAGAGCGTATTGCTCTCCAGCACCTCCTCCATCCCCAATTGCGCCAGTCGGATGACCTGGTTGGGAAGCAAATCCATCGCCGCGACAACAGGGCAGCCGGCGCTGCACTTGCCGCACTGATTGCAAGCCAGCAGTAGCTGCCCGCTGCTCTCCTCGATCTGACGCACGAAGTCGCTGTGTATCTTATCGGCCGAGATGACGATGCGCACGGTGCTCACCTGAGAGAATGTACCATCATTGTGGCCCACTCGCCTGCGGGTTGAATGGGCGACGGGAGCAGAGGCTTCAGCCGGCCTGAGATAGCTCCAGTGGACACCGCCGCCCCGAGGCTCTGCTCCCCTTGGCTCACCTGCGCGCGGTTAAGCGTTACGTTTCAATCAGCCCTGCCGCTATCTTGGCGCCCCTAAGTGTGTTCCACATCAACATCGCGATGGTCATCGGGCCCACGCCGCCAGGCACGGGGGTAATGTAGCCCGCCACCTCTTTGACCTCGTCAAAGTCCACGTCCCCCACCATCCTGGAGCCGCTCTTAGTCGTCGGGTCAGGGATGCGGTTGATGCCCACGTCAATCACTACTGCGCCCGGTTTGACCCAATCGGCCTTGACCATTTTCGGCTGCCCCACCGCCGCCACCAGAATGTCTGCCCGGCGGCAAATTTCTGGCAGATTGCGGGAGCGGGAGTGACAGATGGTCACGGTGGCGTCGCGGTGTAGCAACAGCAGTGAAACTGGCAAGCCGACAATGTTGCTGCGGCCGAGCACCACCGCTTCGGCCCCACTGATCTCTATACCCGAGCGGACGAGGAGCTCAATGCAACCGGCCGGGGTGCAGGGCACGAAAAGCGGCTTACGGCCCTTCATCGCCAGCTTGCCGATGTTGAGCGGGTGGAAGCCGTCCACGTCTTTTTCAATACTGATCGTCGCCAGTATCTTCTCCTCATTGAGATGTCTGGGCAGCGGCAGTTGCACGAGGATGCCGTGAATGGCGGGGTCCTCATTGAAGCGTCTCACTGCTGCTTCGACCTGCTCCTGCGTGGCATCCTCCGGCAGGTGCTCGCCGACGGAATGGAAGCCGCAGTCCACGCACGTCTTCTGCTTTGAGGCCACGTAAGCTTTGGAGGCGGGGTTCTCGCCTACCAGTACCGTTGCCAATCCCGGGGCGATGCCATACTTTTCCTTCAGAACTGCTATTTCGGCCCGAATCTCATCGTAAATCTGGGCCGCAATGGCCTTACCGTCAATGATTTGTGCAGTCATCGTTACCTCCTGTGAGATACGGGGTACGGAATACACGACACGCAACGCGTAGCGTATTGCGTATTGCGTATTGCGTATTGCGTGTTGCGTATTGCGTGTTGCGTGTTCCGTTACAGACGCAGATACGAATCCGTATAGATCACTTTGTTAAGCAACACCTGAACTGTCTTCCAGATATCGGCCTGTTGTGGGTCGGAGAAGTCCACATCCTCAGGCTGGAGC
>JAOAAG010000365.1 GCA_026418995.1 Anaerolineae bacterium | reverse complement strand
TTGCCAGAGGAGCTGCCGACGACAAGGGGCAGTTATATGCCCACGTCAAGGCCATCGAGTGCTATAAGATGACAGCGGGCAGGCCGCCGCTCAACATCAAGTGCCTCTTTGAGGGGGAGGAGGAGATCGGCAGTCCCCATCTGACACCTTTCGTCCGCGAGTATGCGGACCTGCTCGCTGCCGATGTGGCCGTTGTCTCCGATACGCACATCCTGAGCAAAGATACCCCCTCCATTATCTACGGGCTGCGCGGCCTTGCCGCTATCGAAGTAGAGGTACGTGGCCCTGAGCATGACCTTCACTCCGGCATCTACGGCGGGGCCGTGCACAATCCCATCCATGCCCTCTGTGAGATGATTGCCAGGCTACATGATCCCAGCGGCCGGGTCGCGGTGCCTGGCTTCTACGATGCGGTGCGCGAGTTGACCCCGGAGGAGCGTGCGGAGCTGGCCCGTGTCCCGTTCGAGCGCGAAGCCTGGCTGCGCGAGGCAGGGGTGCGCAGCGAGTGGGGGGAGCCGGGCTACACGATCATCGAACGGACTACTGCGCGGCCCGCGCTGGATGTCAACGGCATCTGGGGAGGATATACCCGGGCCGGGACAAAGACCGTGCTCCCTGCGACCGCGCATGCCAAAATCTCTATCCGCCTGGTCCCAGATCAGGAGCCAGAGGAGATTATGCAGCGGCTCAGGGATTACCTGCTTGAGATCGCGCCTCCCACGGTGGAGGTCAAAGTGGACTTGCTGGTGGGAAGCAGGGGAGTCCTGGTCCGGCGTGACGGGCCGGCGATACAGGCTGCAGCACAGGCGTATGCTGAAGTCTTTGGCCGGCAGCCCGTCTTTGTGCGCGCTGGTGGCTCCATCCCCGTTGTGACTGTGTTCCAGGAGTTGCTAAGGATAGACACAATCCTGCTTGGCTTCGGCCTCCCGGATGACCGGTTGCATGCGCCGGACGAGAAATTCCACCTGCCGAATTTCTACCGTGGCATCGAGACCATCATCCGCTTTATGGACATCCTGGGCCGCCAGGCCGCCCCATTGAGCTGAATGTCAACCCGGCTACAGATAGAGCGGCGTGCAACGTACGTCTACGGTATCGGGATGGTGAATATCGCCACCCTCACCTGGGCCATTAACATGACACTGGGGCGCTGGCTGCGTGACGACATCGGCCCACTGACCCTGAGCGCTTTTCGCTTTTCCACCGCTGGCGTCATCTTAACGTATCTCCTGCACCGCAACTCCGCCGAGCATAAGGAGTGCCGGCACATCGGCCATACCCAGTTTGCCCTGCTCGCAGCCATGGCGCTCACCGGCGTTATCCTGTTCGCGCCCGCCCTTTACCTGGGGCTGCACTTCACGACAGCGGTCAACGCCACGCTGATCAGCAGCCTCAGCCCGCTTATCACCGGGGTGCTGGCCACTCTGCTGATCCGGGAACCGATGTCCTGGCGTCAACTGGCGGGCGCTGGCGTGGGATTGGCCGGCGTCGTCACGCTGATCTACGGCGGCTCGCTCTCCGAGCTACACCTTAACCCAGGCGATTTGATGATGCTGGGAACGGCGGTGCTGTGGGCACTTTACTCGGTGCTTGGACGGCTACTGATGCGCCAATATTCTCCTCTCTTCGTTACCACCCTATCAACACTGTTAGGCCTTCCCGTCCTCTGGGTGGCTGCTGCGTGGGAACAGCATGTCTTGCCGCCCCACATCACGCTCCGCCTGATTCCGGCGCTGCTGTACATCGGTGTTTTCCCCTCAGTGGTCGGCTTTCTGGCCTGGAACGCCGGGGTCAATCTGCTGGGCCCCAGCGGTGCGATGGTATTCTACAACACGCTGCCTCTGTACGGCGCTGTGATAGCCTGCCTTTTCCTGAGCGAGCCGCTTGGGCTCAACCATCTGCTCGGTGCGCTGTTGATTGTGGGTGGCGGGGTCTGGGCTGCCTGGAAACCGTCGCATGTACGTTGATTATCTGACGCTTGCCTGTTTACGCGATCAGCTCGACCGTCTGCTGGGAGCCCGTGTCCAGCAGGTGCTCCAGCCAGACCCGCTCTCGGTAGGGCTGGAACTCTATGCGGGCGGGCGTTTCCAGCTCCTGCTCTCGGCGCATCCGCAATATGCCCGTGTACTGCTTGTGCCCCACAAACTGCGTCGTGGCGTGGAAAAAGAGACCCCTCTGCTGCTCCTGCTGCGCAAGTGGGTGCGAGGGGCCCGGCTGGCGGACATCACCCAACCGCAATGGGAACGTGTCCTTTCCTTTCATTTTGAAGGGCGCGTGGGGGCCTGCTGCCTGGTCGCGGAGGTGATGGGGCGGTATAGCAACGTGATCCTGATCGGGCCAGACGGGTGTGTGCTGGATGCGCTCAAACGGGTGGGCCCGGAAGTGAACCGCTATCGGGTCACGCTGCCGGGCCGGCCTTATCAGCCGCCCCCCCTGCCGGTCGCCCGCCGCCCGCCCACGGCGTTGACACCTACGGAGTGGAGCGCTCTGCTCGCCTCTGCCGCACCGGATGACTCGCTAGCGCAATTGCTGACCGGTCGGCTGCTGGGTGTTAGCCCGCAGGTCGCGCGGGAGGTCGCCCTGCGCGCAACCGGAAGCGCCGCGACACCCGCGCGCGCAGCTAACCCGCTGGCGGTGGCCGCAGCCATAGATGAACTATTGGCCCCGCTGGAGAGCAAGGCGGTGTGGCGGCCTCACGTGGCCCTGGATGAGCATGGCGCCGTCATCGCCTTTGCTCCTTATGAGCCCCGTCAGTTTCAACGCATCGAGGCGACACCGCACATCTGTGAGGCCATGTGGCGCTACTTCGAGCAACAGCTCTCCGCCGATCCCTACGCTGCGGCCCGCCAGCAGGTGGAGGAGCTGATTGACCGGGCCCGCGCGCGCCTTCAGCGCACACTGGAACAGTTACAGGCCCAGGCCGTTGACGAGGCGCAGGTGGAGGCCCTGCGCGAGGCTGGAGAGCTGTTGCTGGCTTACCAGGCTCAGGTGCCGCGGGGTGCTACAAGTATTGCGCTGCCGGATTACACCGGGCGTCCACGCCAGATCGCGCTCGATCCGCTGCTGACGCCGGTGGAGAACGCCCAGGAGTACTTTCGTCGCTACCATAAGGCAGCGCGTGCCAGGGAGGAGGTCGCGACCCGCGTCGCACAACTGACCCCTGATCTGGCATATCTTGACCAATTGGCCGCTGACCTGGCCCTGGCTGAAACAAGGCCGGAGATAGACGAGGTATACGAGGCACTGCTGGCGGCAGGATGGGCACCACAGCAAGCCCGCCCCCGCAGCAAGCAGACCGGTGGCCCACGCCGCTTTGAGTATGAGGGCTTCACGATCTACGTCGGGCGCAATGCCCGCCAGAACGAACTCATCACCTTTGAATACGCCTCCCCGGCCGATCTGTGGCTCCACGTGCGCGGGCTGCCCGGCGCGCACGTGCTCATCAAAAGCGGGGGCCGGCCAGTGCCGGAGGCGGTCGTCCAAAAGGCGGCTGCGCTGGCAGCGTACTACTCCCCCGCGCGCGGGGAGAGCAGGGTGGGCGTGGATGTCACAGAGCGGCGCTACGTGCGTCGCGGCGACCGGCCCGGGCTCGTCTCCTATCGGAACGAGCGCACGGTATGGGTGCCGGCAGCAGTATCAGGTGGCAGTGACCATCACTGAGCAGGGCACCGCACGCCCCTAAAGCCTGACCGCACATCACACCACGGTCATACAATGCCTCAACCGAAATGTCCCAGCAGGGCTGGGCGCAGACAGTACTGTGAAGGAGAGACCCATGCGCAAATTCCATGCCATTCTAGTGCTCTTTCTGCTCGTCATTTCGTTGTGCTTGCTGCCCGCTTGCCAGCCGGCGCCCCAACCGGCGGACCTGGTACTCCGCGGTGGTGTCATCTACACCGTGGATGCCAGGCGAACGATCGCCCAGGCGATGGCGGTAAAGGGCGATACGATCGTCTATGTCGGGAGCGACAGGGGCGTGCAGGCCTATATCGGCCCGAACACGACTGTCCTCGATCTGGAGGGGAAACTGGTCTTGCCAGGGCTGATTGACAGCCATGCCCACGCCACCTCGGGCGTCTCGGATATCTATGAAGTAGCGCTCTACGGCATTGATTCCCTGGAGGGATACCAGCAGGCCATTCGAGAATTTCTCGCCGGCAAGCCCGGCCTGACTGCGCTGCAGGGCGCCGGCTGGGTGAACAATGTCTTCGACCCTAAAGGGCCAACAGCAGCGATGCTGGATGCGGTCGTCGCGGACATTCCGGCGGTGCTGTACTCCGAGGACTATCACAGCGTTTGGGTGAACAGCAAAGCGCTCGCCCTGGCCGGCATCACCGCCGAGACCCCCGACCCCGCTGGCGGCATCATTGAGCGTGACGAGAACGGCAATCCGCGCGGCACGCTGCGCGAAACCGCGATGGACCTGGTTGCCGAGGTCATCCCGCCCTATACCACCGACCAGTATCTGGAAGGGCTGGCCTACTTCCAGGGATTTGCCCATTCCCTCGGCCTGACGACCGTTTACATTCCCAGCCTGCCGGGCGGCATGGAGGAGGCGGTGCGTGCGCTCCATCAGTTCGAGGCCTCGGGGCAGATGGCCATCCGCTTCCCGACGGCGGTCGGCATAGACCCTGAGGATGACCTCTCGGCAGTGAACGACCTTCTCGCCTTGCAGAAGGCTGAGGCAGGCGGCTATTTCTGGATTCAGGCCGCCAAAATTTTCATAGACGGTGTCCTGGAGGGCGGCACAGCGTACCTTGAGGAACCATATCTGCATCAACCGGGGAACGGTGAACTCCTGTGGGACCCGCAGCACTACAACGCCATGTGCGCCGCGCTGGATAAAGCCGGCCTGCAGATTCACGTCCACGCCATCGGCGACGCAGCGACCCGCATTGCGCTGGACGGCTTCGCCTACGCACGGCAGGCCAACGGTCAACGCGACGCCCGCCATATGATTACCCACCTGCAACTGGTCAACCCGCAGGATATCTCTCGTTTCGCCGATCTGGGGGTGATCGCCGTCCCCCAGCCTTACTGGTTCGTGGTGGATACTTACTATCACCAGGCGGTGGACTACATCGGCCAGGAGCGTGCTGACCGGCAGTACCCGATGAAGAGTTTCTTTGACCAGGGCGTGCGGGTGGCAGCAGCGAGTGATTACCCGGTCACATGGCCTCCTAATCCAATGACCGCTATCGAAATTGGCGTGACACGCACGGTGCCGCGCGGAGCAGAGGGATACGTCGAACCGGACTACGAGACGCCGCTCAACCCCGCTGAGCGTGTCACCGTCGAGCAGATGATCGAGGCCTTCACCATCAACGGCGCGTATGCCATTTTCATGGAGGACCAGATTGGTTCACTCGAGGCAGGTAAGAAAGCCGATTTCATCGTCCTCAGCCAGAATATCCTGGACATTGACCCCCGCCAGATTCACAACACGGTTGTTCTGCTGACCTACTTTGAGGGCAAAGAAGTCTTTCGCCACGAATCGTTCGGTGGGTAGTCTGGTAGGGCAGCCACACCGTCCCGCCTCGTCTGAGGCGGGACGGCTTTTTGTGGCTGGACCCCTGCTCCTGAGCCACGACCGCCCCCGCGGCACCCCCTGTGACCCTGCCCGGGCAAACCTTTTCCCCTGCGTATGGATATATTCTGTAGAGGGCCCTCAAGACAATCCAGGAGGAGGCGTATGGAAGAGCAGGAAGCCATTGCCCGGCTAAAACAGGGTGACATCAAGGGGCTGGAGATACTGGTCCGCACCTATCAACTTCCGGCAACGCGCGTCGCTTATCTTATCACCCGCGACCGTGCTCTGGCCGAGGAAATCGTCCAGTCCGCTTTCCTGCGGGCCTACGAGCGCATCGGGCAGTTCAGTGCTGGACGCTCCTTTGGCCCCTGGTTTCTGCGCAGCGTGGTCAACGAGGCCGTCAAATGCGCTAGCAAGGGCAACCGTTTGATATCCCTTGACGCTGACGAAAGCGAGGAGGACTCTTCCCTATCCGATACCCTGACCGACCCGGCTCCGGGCCCGGAGGAACTCGCGGAGACAGAGGAGGTGCGCCGGATCGTCTGGGACGCGCTGGGGAAACTCCCGCCGAAACAACGGGCCGTCATCGTGATGCGCTACTACCTAGGCCTGAGCGAAGCCGAAATGGGGCAATGCCTGGGCTGCCCTGCGGGGACGGTCAAGTGGCGTCTGCACGCGGCACGGCAGCGCCTGCAGGAACTGCTCCATCCCCTGTGGACAGGCCTGGAAACGGGCCGCTGAGCGGAGGCTGTCCTTGCTCTCCATCCGCCCGATACTAAGATACGGGAGGTGGATAATGGATAATAATCGCAATATCGCACAAGTGCTACACGAGATCGCCGAGGATGAAGTGCCCGCGACGCTGGATATGTGGCCGGCGATCAAGGGGCGGCTCGGCCCGCGACGGCCGGCCCCCCGGTGGACGATGGTCACCCGCCTGAGCTGGGCAAGTCTGATCCTGGTGGCTCTGCTGTTGCTTGGGGGTGTGGCCTATGCGCTTAGCCCAGCGCTGGGTCAGGTATTTCGTGCGTTCTTCCCTGGCTGGCGACACGTGGAGGAAGCGCACCTGGCTCAGGACATCAGTCTGAGCCAGACCATAGACGGGGTGACGGTTACCCTGGAGCGGGTCTACGCCGACGCCAACGAGATCATCATCGGCTATACCGTTAAGGGTGCGACAGGGCCGGTACAGGTGAGCCGCACCACCCTGACCGACGAGCAGGGAAGGGTCTTCCCGGAGATGGCGGGCGCCGGCGTGATGGGCAGCTCCGCTCTCCTGGGGGTCAATTTGCCGCCTGGGGAGGGCGCTTACGTAACCGCCTTCGACGCTTCCCCTGTGGAAGGCGCACCTGCAGCCCTCCGGCTCCATCTTACCATGCACCTGGTCAGGCTGGTGCCGGCGGAAGAGGATGCCTCCACCGTCATCCCACCCCAACCGACCGACACTACGCTGCTCGTGCCGGTGCAGACCATGCGCGAGGAGGTGGTGGGCGGCCCGTTCACCTTCGACTTCAGCGTGCCCTTCATCCCCGGCCAGACTATCGAAGCAGACCAGATCATTGAGGAAGCTGGGGTAGCTATAAGACTGGAGCAGGTGGTTATCGCTCCGTCGGAGACACGGGCCATCGTCTGTTTTGCCCCACCCGCCGGCGCCGACCACTGGACTCTGCTCGCCACGCTGACGACCGGCGACGGGCACCAGGTATCCGCCAGCAATGTCAGCCCGCTTGACGGCGTCGGCGAGGAGCGTTGTCAGCGCGTCAGCTTCCCCGAGCCACTCCACAATAGACCCGGCCTGTGGACACTTGAGGTCACGGAGCTGATAGGCACCGACCTAACGCAGATCCCAACCAGGGATGTACGTTTGAGCGGGCCCTGGACCTTCCGTTTCTCCGTGCCCTGAGCAGTGTACAGGGGGCAGGAAGCCTCGCCTCCTGCCCCCTGCCCCTTAGCCTCTCTCGACCCTTCCGCGCTGGCTGGGCATGTGCAGCGGCCTGGCTCAGCCAGCCGGGTAGACCTCGTAGTGACATGCCCCCTGTCCTGTGTACCAACCCCGGCCTTGCTTTTATAGCCTTTTCATAGTACACTACCGATACCTCTAATCACACCGTCTGGTGGCACCACGGGTCCTCGCCTGAGTGCCGGGAAGGAGTAGCGAGATGCCGACCAAACTGGGAGCCCACGTCTTACGTGCTGCACCGGGACTGGCCGAGTTCATCGCAGCCGGCGCGGCTGTGGTGAAGCTCGTCGGCGATTGGGGAATAGCCCAAAATGTTCCCACGCGAACACTGGTAGTTGGCCGTCAGTTCATGGGCAGCTACGACGCGCAACTCCAGAAGAAAACGGGGAAAACGCCTCTGGAAGCAGCGCGCCAGTTTGTCAACGACCAGCTTAACACCTACAGGGCCAACCCCCGCATCATCTACTGGGAGGGACATAACGAGCCAACCTGGAATACGGCCGAGGAGATGGCCTGGTACGCCCAGTTTGAAATTGAACGGATGAAGCTGATGGCGGAACTGGGCCTCAAGTGTGTGATTGGAAACTTTGCTACGGGCACGCCGGATCTCTCCCTGTGGCCTGCCTTCCTGCCGGCCATTAGAGCAGCCAGGGAGTACCAGGCCATTCTGGGCCTGCACGAGTACAGTTGCCCCTGGATGTGGTGGATGACCGGGAAGTATCAACTGAACCCCAACGAGGATCAGGGAGACGAAGGATGGACTACCCTGCGCTACCGCAAGGTCTATCGTCGCTACTTGATACCGAACGGCCTGGGCGACGTGCCGCTGGTCATCACTGAGTGTGGGATTGACCCCATGGTCAATCCCAAGCCGCCGAACGCGCCAGCGGGCACCTGGCGGCAACTGGCCTCCTTCTGGGCTCAACACGACAACGAGAGGGATAGTGCCGACTACTATTTCCGGCAACTGGTGTGGTATGACAAGGAACTCCAGAAGGATGACTATGTCGTCGGCGCGACCATATTCACATGGGGGAGCTATGGGCCTCCATGGTCAGATTTTGATATCGCCGGTACGCCCGTAGCGGAGAAACTGATCGCTTACGTGCGTACCGACCCGGCCAGGCCCTTCGTGTACCGCGCAGCCCCCCGGGGCAGCCCGCGTGTCCAGTATGAGCGCACCTATGTGCTGCTCCCACCCAATGCCGACGCGGCCTGGGCGCGCGCTGTGGTAGAGGCGACCTGGAATACTGCGCGCTTTACCGTGGGTGGCAGCGCCGACGATGCCGGAATCGGGGACCTGGAGGTGCGGCGCGTCATCGCCGTCAATCCCCACCAGTGGCCAGGCGCCATGACACTGGAAGAGTTCTACAAGCAATATTATCCCGGCATCGAGTACATCCCGGTGACTGTGGCGACACCTGAGGAGTTGCGGCAACGTCTTTTACCCAGATAGAGCTGAGCTGCGACTGGTGTACTATGGCCGTCATCACTATCTCCCGTGAACTGGGCAGCGAAGGAGATCGCATTGCCGAGCTGGTGTGTCAGGAGCTGGGCTACTGCCGGGTGGACAAAGAAATGCTCTCCCACATCGCGCAGGAGGCTGGAGTAGATGTAGAAGCGGTGCTGGCCAAGGAGCGCTCCATCACCCGTAAGCCGCGCTTTGTGAGCAGCGACATGGCGTCGTTGTATGCCAAGGACCCTTCGGCCTTCGAGAAGCGGGCTGCCATAGACGACGAGACCTACGCGCGGATCGTGCGCGAGACCATGGAGGAGTTCGCCCGCAAAGGCAACGTCGTCATCGTCGGGCGCGGCGGGCAGATTATCCTGCAAGACTGGCCCACGGCCCTGCACGTCCGCCTGTACGCACCGCCGGAGGTGCGCATTCGGCGGGTGATGGCGCGTATGAATATCTCTGAAGCGGAGGCCACGCGGCTGGTCACCAGTTCAGACGAGGAGAAGCGACAATATATCCGCCACCTGCGCCCCCACGCTGATTGGAGCAACCTGAAGTACTACCACCTGGCGATCAACACGGCCCACATTACCCCGGAGGTGGCCGCGCAGATCATCGTCCTCGCCGCACAATGCAAAGACGCGGCAGCCGCCGCCGATTACCCAGGAGCAGTAGAGCCATCGTGACCGCCGCTAGCGCCGCTCCTGTCAGGAAAGTACGCGGCAGGAAGCGCATACGCACCACGTGCTCCCCAGGGGGCACCAGCACCCCCCGGAAAGTGACATCTGCGCGATAGATGGGCACCGCTGTTCTGTCCACCCAGGCCTGCCAGCCAGGGTAATACACGTCAGAGAGCACAAGCAGCGCCGGTGCGTCGGTACGCACGGCCAGGATGACCTCGTTGGGGCTGTAGCGGACGACATCAATCCTGCCCTGTCCCTTCCCCTCCAGGCGCGGCCCGTTCTCTACCACGGCGACTTCTTCTGGCCGGAAGTCGGCGGACTGGACGCGCCGGAAGGCTGCCTCGAAATCGGCCACCGGCTCTGTCCGGTAGACCAGCCAGACTCGCGGCAGCGCCAGCGTGTTCAGATGAATATCCACCGCCTCGTCCTCGATGAACACCGGCCAGATGCCATCGCCTCCGGGGGGTTGTCCCTTGGATACCACGATGTATTTCACCCCCAGCAGACGGTAGCCGGGTGAGACTCTGGACGGCTGGGCCCAGTAGAATTGCTCGAAAGGGTAAAGCGCCAGAGGGTTTCCCGAGCCCTGGACGGTCTCGAACCCCTGAACCTGCATCAGTTCCGGCGACCAGATTTGCCTGGAGCTGAGGTCGGTATCCACACGGAACCACCCCGGGTCACGCTTCAGGAAGGCAAGGGCCGCTTCATGGCCGGGGTCGGCAAACGGGATCGCTGGCTCGGCCTCGGTCAGCGCCCCGGTGGCTACCAGTTCAGCGACCAGCAGAAGCAGTACCCCGGCCAGGGCCGAGCGTTCTCTCCAGCGCAGCCACACCCCGACGAGCACTGCCAGCCCACCAGCCAGGAGAGAGGCAACGCGCAGGCCGGTCAGCGCGATCTGCTGGGCCTGGCCGGGAGGCACCGGGGCCAGAAGGCCAGGGGTGGCCACCCACAAAGCGACTCCGAAGCCAGCGAGAAGCAGGGGAAAGAGGAGGTGCCACCTTCTGCTGCGCGTCCTGACCGCCTGGATCAGCGCGTCGCTGCCCAGACCGGCCAGGATGGCCATAGCGAAGGCGGTCACAAAGATCGCCCGGCCTGTTTTCCAGGAGTCGTAGAAGAAAGGCCAGTCCGCCACCAGAGGATAGAGCGGCGCCTGGTAACCCAGGGCAAAGAGCAGAGCAAGTACCCCCAGCCCCAGCCAGGGGAGAGCACGCTTAAATCGGGTGACCACTCCCCAGAGAGCCAGGTAGAGCGCTACTGCGCCTATGTAGGCCTTCTCCACCCTGTCCATACGCATCCAGATCTGCTCTACTCTGCAGCCATGGAAGCAGGGGGCCAGGCTATCCATAAGCAGGGGAGGAATGAACTCGTAGCCACGCCTCAATTCGCGCGGCATCAGCGTGCGCACGGTCCAGGGCAGTCGCTCCATCCCCGGCAAGGTCATTGGGGCGGAGAGGGCAAAACCAACCAGCGCCGCTAAAGCCATCCGGATCATACGTGCATGCAGAGGCAACTCTCTGCCTCGACCGGCAGGCAGCAGGCAGGTGCCTACGCCGTATAGGCCAGCGGCGAGCAGGCCGTAGAGGGCGGCCTGACCATGGCCGCCCAGGACCATCAGCGCCAGCGGAACCCCGCCCAGAGCCGCCTGTCCCCATGACGGCGCAGCCAGTGCCCAATCCAGTCCGAGCAGTGACCACGGAAACCAGGCCATCACATCATTGATCTGGGGATGGCCGAGATGGGTGACGAAGGGATCAGAAAGCATATAGGCCGTGGCGCCTACCAGGCCCGCCGGGCGGGTCAGTCTCAGATGAGGGGAGCGGGTCAGATACAGGTACATCCCCACGCCCGCGATCAGCAATCCCATCATGCCGCGCCAGAGTACCATCGCCCTCGGTGGCGGGGAGACCAGGAACAGAGGCCAATTGAGCGGATTGAAGAGGCCAAACTGTCCCTCCGAGAGGATCGGATCGCCTGCTTCCAGGAGCGGATTCCACAGTGGGAAGATACCCCGGCGCACCTGGGCGGCGACGAAGGCCCAGACAGGGTACAACTGCCCCCACAGGTCTCCACCGCCCCTGGGAAAAGAGTAGCCAGCGCAGAGGACCGGCCAGAAAAAGAGCATCACGATGCCGGTGAGCAGGAGTACCGCGCCGGCATCCCCACGCGCCGGATGTTTCCCGCCGCCGGGCAGGCGTGTCGCCAGGAAGGCCATGCCTGCCCCTGCACACACCATCCCCACACCAATCCAGGGCTGCATCGAAGCTCCGTCAAGGTAGTTGACAGTCACCCTGGAGGTGACTGTCAACTACGCTGTCATAGAAGCAGAGGTTTTCCGCGATCATCTCCCTGATCGGCAGGTGATAGGGGCATTGCTCCTCGCACGAGCCGCACCCGAGGCACAACCTGGCCCGCTCCACCCCCTCGGCGATCCATCCTGTGGTGAACGAGTCGCGCGGGAAACGCCTCCAGAAGCTGCGCAGATTCATTAGCAGCGAGATGGGTATCCCCTGAGGACAGGGCTGGCAATAATCGCAGCGGCGGCAGAAGCGTGTGTCAACCCCAGCACGCAACCGGGCTATTTCCTGGCGCTCCTCCTCGCTCAGTGGCTCGGCCCTGTTGACGATGTCCACGATCTCTTCGATCTCCTCAATGCTTTCGATGCCGGGAAGGGGGAGGACGTTCTCGAAGCTCAGGAGATATTTGATAACCAGATTGGCCTTATCGAGCATACCGCCGGCAAACGGTTTCATGGCGATGAAGGCCAGGCCGTGCTCCGTTGCCAGAGGTAGCAGCCCGGCGGCAGGCTCGTCCGTGACAAAATTGAACGGGAACATCATCGCCTCGAAGTGACCGGAGCGCACCGCCTCGAGAGCGACGTCCATAGAATGAGAGGTGATGCCGATATGTCGGACTACACCGGCCCGTTTGGCCATTAGAGCTGCCTCCATCGCCCCACCCGGCCCCAGCACCCGCTCATAGTCCTCCTGCGTACTGACGTTGTGGAACTGCCACAGGTCAATGTAGTCCGTACCCAGTCGTTGCAGGCTGAGCGCGAGGTGTTGCTCGGCAGTCGCACGATCGCGTGCTGTGGTCTTGGTCGCGATCACCACCTGATGTCGTGCTCCAGCAATCGCCTTGCCGATGCGCTCCTCACTGGTAGTGTAAGCATTGGCCGTATCGAAGAAGGTGATGCCTAACTCCAGGCAACGCCTCACTACCCGCACCGCCTCCTCCTCGGTAAGGCGCTGAATGGGGATGCCGCCGAATCCGATACGGGATACCTCCAGTCCCGTTGCACCCAGCCTCATAGTCTGCATAGCTATTTCTCCCTCTGATACACACGCACATAGTCCACGTACATATGCTGCGGGAATACGGTGGTCTCATCGGGGTAGCCTGGCCATGCCCCTCCCACGGCCACGTTCAGGATCAGGTGGAACGGCTGGTCGAACGGGGCGGGGTAAGTGCCCCTGGTGCTGGAGGTGAACCATTCCCGCTGTGTCTGGTAGTGGTTGCCGTCCACATACCAGCGTATCTCGCCCGGCTCCCACTCCAGGGCAAACACGTGGTAGTCGTCGGCGAAGCGCTGCCCTTCAGGCAGGTCGTAGTGGGCGCCGCGGTACTGGTGGGGCGCACCGTAGTGGATGGTGCCGTACACCCGGCCGGGTTCATGTCCCACCAGCTCCACAATGTCTATCTCGCCGCTTAGGGGCCAGCGGCCGTACCGCCATTCGGTAGGCAGCATCCAGATCGCCGGCCAGATGCCCTGCCCGTAGGGGAGCTTCGCCCGCACTTCGATACGACCGTATCGCCAGTCCCCTTTGTTGCGGGTAACCAGACGGGCCGAGGTGTAGCGCCATCTCCGGTAATCCTCTTTCTGCGCTTTGATCACCAGGGCCCCATCCTCGATACAGGCATTGTCCAGCCTGTCGGTATAGTACTGGAGCTCGCCGTTGCCCCAGCCTCCGCCGCCTATGTCGAACGACCAGCGCGCGGGGTCAACTGGCGAGCCGTCAGGCGCGTCGAATTCGTCGGCCCAGACAAGCGTCCAGCCCTCTGGGGGAGCTGGGGTGGAGGCACGGCAGGCCTGCGCCACGAGGGAAAGCATCAGCAATCCTGTGAACATGGCTAGTTTTGAGCCGAAGCCGAGGTGTCTCATCGCCGTATGAACCGGTTAGCGCTCGCTTTGGGCCAGATCGGCCAGCCGTTCCCGGAGCTTTTCCCGCTCGATACGCAGATCGGTCAGCTTGTCCTGCTCCCGCTGGACGACGTGTGGGGGCGCTTTGTGCACGAAGTCGCTTGCCAGCAGCGCCTCACTGCGGGCGATGCGTTCTTCTATCTCTGCCAGGCTCCTGGTCAGTTTTTCCCTTTCCGCCTCCAGGTCTACCAACCCAGCCAGAGGCAGGTAGCATACAATATCGCCCACCACCACCGTGGCGACCTGATCGGGTGGCTCGCAGACGGCCTCGATCACCAACTGGTCGGGGTCAAGGCGGGCCAGCAGGCACATGACCTCGCGTTGTTCGTTAAGCCAGCCAGCAGCAGACCCCGCGGCGATGAGGGCGGGGATGCGTTTGCCGGGCGTGACCTCATACTCGGCGCGGCGGTTGCGGATGCCCCGGATCAGCTCCATGACCGCTTCCATCCTGGTCTCGGCTTCTGTGTCAATGAACGCGTCCTCTGGCTCCGGCCAGCGGCTCATCAT
Source organism: Anaerolineae bacterium (assembly GCA_026418995.1). Classification (GTDB taxonomy): domain Bacteria; phylum Chloroflexota; class Anaerolineae; order B4-G1; family B4-G1; genus JAOAAG01. The sequence continues at coordinate 12,415 of JAOAAG010000365.1, read as the reverse complement.
CAGGGCCGGGCCCTCTCTGTGTGGAAGCGCCTGCCAGATCGCCTCGGTGAGGAAGGGCATGAAAGGATGGAGCAGCCGGAGCGAGGTGTCAAGCACGTGCCGCAGTACAGCACGGGGAGTATGTTTATCCGCAGCGTCATTATAGAGCCGCACTTTGGTGGCCTCGATGTACCAGTCACAGTACTCACCCCAGAGGAATTCGTAGACCTGCCGTCCTGCCTCGCCGTACTGATAGCTCTCGAACAGGCGCGTGACGTGCTGCACCAGCCGGTTGAGGCGCGAGAGGATCCAGCGATCGGGAAGCAGGAGGCAGGAGGCAGGGGGCAATTGCCCAATCTCCGCTCCCTGATCCCCAATGGCTGAGAGGACGAACCGCGCCGCCTGCCACACTTTGTTGGTGAAGTTGCGCGCCCCTTCCAGGCGTCGGGGGTCCAGATTCATGTCCAGCCCCGGCGTGGAGCTGGTCAGCAGGGTGTAGCGGAGCGCATCGCTGCCGTATTTTTCGATGATGTTGAGCGGGTCGTATTCCTCGATGTTCTCCATAGACTTGGAGATTTTCTTTCCCTCCCTGTTGCGCACCAGACCATGGAGGTAGACCGTGGAATAGGGGGGCTCTCCGGTCATTTCGATGCCCAACATCATCTCCCGCGCGACCCAGAAGAAGAGGATGTCGTAGCCCGTTTCGCGCATGTCGGTGGGGTAATAGCGGCGGAAGTCCGGCGTGTCTGCCGGCCAGCCCAGGGTGGAGAAAGGCCACAGGCCGGAGGAGAACCAGGTGTCGAGCACGTCCTCGTCCTGGTGGATATTCCGGCTGCCGCAATGAGCGCATACGGTGGGATCCTCAATTTCGCTGGTCTGCCCGCCGCAATCGTCACAGTACCAGACCGGGATGCGGTGTCCCCACCACAACTGACGGGAGATACACCAGGGGCGAATGTTCTCCATCCAATGGAAGAAGCGTGCTTCCTCGCGTTCCGGTATGATGAGCGTTTGGCCGTCGCGCACCGCTTGCATGGCCGCCTCGGCGAGGGGCTTCACGTCCACAAACCACTGGGTGGAGATACGCGGCTCGATGTCGGTAGCGCAACGCTGACAGGTGCCCACGGCATGCACGTAGGGCTCGACCTTGACAAGGAGACCTTCTTTTTCAAAATCGGCCACGATGTTGCGCCGGCATTCAAAGCGATCCTGCCCGGCATACGGGCCAGCCAGTTCGTTCATGCGGGCTGTGTCGGTCATCACGTTAGGAGCCTCCAGCCCATGGCGCAGGCCGATCTCGTTGTCGGTGGGGTCGTGCGCTGGCGTGACCTTCACCGCGCCGGTGCCGAATTGCGGATCCACCGCCTCGTCGGCGATGATGGGGATGCGCCGTCCCAGGGCTGGCAGTACCGCCGTTTTGCCGATCAGGTGCTGCCAGCGCGGATCCTCAGGGTGAACGGCGACGGCCGTGTCGCCGAGAATGGTCTCCGGGCGGGTGGTAGCCATCTCGATAAACTCGGTGGCGCCGGCGGCCCATCTGCCGCTGCCCCATACGCTGGTCTTGCCGTTCCAGTCCTCGTTGATGACGGGATAGCGAACTGTCCACAGATGTGCCTGGCGCTCCTCCGGCACCACTTCCAGGTCGGAGATAGCCGACTCACAGCGAGGGCACCAGTTGACCATGTAAGTGCCTCGATAGATGAGCCCTTTTTTGAACAGGCGCACAAAGGCGGTGCGCACGGCAAAGCTCAGATCGTCATCCAGTGTGAAGCGTTCGCGCGACCAATCGCAGGAGACACCCAACCGCTTATGCTGCTCGGTGATCCTGCGGATGGACTTGCGTGTCCATTCCCAGCAGCGCTCGACGAATTTTTCGCGCCCCAGGTCGTGACGGGTCAGCCCTTCCTTACGCAACTCCCGCTCCACCACGTTCTGGGTGGCAATGCCCGCGTGGTCCGTCCCGGGGAGAAAGAGGGTCTGGAATCCCCGCATGCGATAGTAGCGGGTCATCAGGTCCTCGACAGCGGCGGTCATGGCATGCCCCAGGTGCAGGGCGCCGGTCACGTTGGGCGGGGGCATAGTGATGCACCAGCGGGGGCCGTTCTCGGAGGCCAGCCCCAGCTCAATCTGTTTTTCCGGGCGAAAGTACCCCTGCTCCTCCCACCAGCGGTAGATGCGCTCCTCATGCTCGCGCGGATTGTAGGTTCTGGAAAGTCGCTCGCTCATATATACTCCCTTATGGCAAAGCAGTATAAAAGAAACCCCCTTCCGTCCAGGGACGGAAGGGGTTAACCTTTCGCGGTACCACCCTGGTTCGACAAGGGAATGTCCCTCGCCGCACTCAGAGGCGCGTTAACGGGCGCACCCGGAGAGACTTATCTACAGCCACTGTGCTGAAGTTCGGTCTCCCAACTCCCAGGCGACCTTCAGCGGGGGGCGCTGCGAGGGCTTGCAGCCGATGACCCTCTTCTCTTCCCGAACACGGTTCGCCAGGGCCCGACCCGCTTACTCCTCCTGTTCCACGTCTGTAGCCTTATGTGCGGTTGTCCGTGCACATTATACCACGCATGTACCAGGCCGTCAACGGCATATGCCCGGTCCAGAGGACGCATTGGTGAACTGTTTCCCCCGCAACGTAACACATTCGTAACCCCTTTGCAACACGCAGGCAGGGTAGATTGTGGTATGCTGATGGGCGACAAAGGCGTACTGTTCTCAGTTACCGGTGGAACTGATGCTCACAAGCTGGTTCGATCGAGTCAAAACATACGTGGGATGGGACCTGGCCGACAGAGCCCGCATGGCCCGCCTGCGCCGTTGTATTGACTCCGATTTGACGCCGGTGCTCGAAAGGCTGGGCAGGGAACTGGCCAGATTTAAGGGAGCTCAGTCTTTGATGGCCAACGTGCGCTTCGTCCAGCGCCTCCACAGCGTGCTCCTTGAGTGGCTGAGCGGCCTGCTCGAGGGGGCCTTCGACCAGGAGTACGTCGCCAGGCGTGCCGCATTCGGTCACAAACTGGCGGAAATAGACCTCACATTCGAGGACATCATCCTGCTCGAGGAGTTGACGCGGAGGGAACTGTTCAAGATCGCAAAGGAGCAACTGAGCCATAATCCTCAGGCGCTCTCGTCTACGCTGCGCACGCTCGATAAAGCGTTCAGCCTCGACCTGGCGCTGCTTTACACCAGTTTCCTGGAGCTCCACAATGCTCAGATGGAAAAGGCGCTGCTGGAGCGCTTTCTCGCCGTCACCGGCTTCAGCCGCACGCTTTACGAACATCTGGCCGACGCCCGGGGGTGGCGGCGCCCCGCCGAGCGGGAGTAGGCTAATCCCCGCGCGGGAGCACTACCCTGGGATGTGGGATCTCCGCCTGAATCAGTAACCCGCCGCCGGACTGGTTCTGGAATTTCAATCGTCCTCCCAGCAACGCCACGCGCTCGCTGATGCTGAGCAGGCCATAATGGCCTTCCGCTGGCAGAGTGGAGAGGTCGAATCCTTCGGGCAGCCCCCTGCCATCGTCGGCGATGGAGACCATCAGGGTGCGCGGCGAGGTATGCTTGAGGCAGACTTCGACGTTAGCGGCACCGGCATGTTTACGCACGTTGTGTAGCCCTTCCTGCACAATGCGAAAGACAGAAAGCTCGATAGCCTCGGGCAGGCGTCCCAGATTCGGATCCAGATCGAGTGTGACCGAGATGCCGGTGCGTGCGGCCCAGTCGCGGGTATAGGATTGAATGGCCGCGCCCAGCCCCAGGCTGTCAATGGTCGGTGGACGCAGATTGCCGCAGATATGGCGCAGATCGTCCACCAGGCTGCGGATACTGCCGCGAATCTCCGTCAGCTTGCTACACAGCACCGGTGACAGGCTCTCATCCCCTTCGATCCCCTCCAACTGGTAATTGACTCCCAGCAGGTCCTGGATGATCTGGTCGTGGATTTCGCGGGCCAAGTATTTGCGCTCCTGTTCCAGCTCGGTCAGCAGCCGGCGCTGGGCGTCCTGGAGGGCGATGTTGGCGCTGTCCAGGGCATTGATCTGCTCGGCCAGTTGGTCAATGAGCTGCCGGTTGATGGTGTCCTGTGCTGCCAGGTCGCGTTCAAGCAGGGCCTGACTGTAGCGTAACTTCTCCGCCTGCTCGCGAGCCCGGTAATAGCTCTCCAGCGCCCAGATAATCGGGGTGAGCTGGCGGCGGTCCGTTGTCCCTACCATCGCGGCTACGATCTCCTCGCGGCTGGCGTCGTCAGTACAGAATTCGGCGACGCACTGGCCATAGCGCAGCACCAGAATGCGGTCGGTGACGGCCATCAGGTGGTCCAGGTTGTTGCTGCTGAAGAGCACGGCGACCCCTTTTTGTTGCCAGGCCTGGATCAGAGAGAGAAGCTTCTGCTGGTATGGGTAGCTGAGCAGCAGGGAGGGATCGTCAATGATCACCAGCCGGGGGGAACGGGTCAAGGTGCGAGCGATGGCAATCATCTGCCGTTGCTCGCTCGAGAGGTTGGCCACCTTTTCACGCAGTGAGTCGAAGGGGAGGTCGAGGTCAGCCAGGATTCTGGCGGCCTCGCGGTCCATCCGCCGCCGCTGGGGTATCCTGAGCCAGCCCCAACCGAAGGGCCAGCAGATTTCGCTCCCCAGAAAAATGTTGCTGGTGATGTCCAGGTGTTCGGCCAGGTCTGGCGTCTGGTGGATCACCTCGATGCCGAGCTGACGCGCCCGGAAAGGCCAGCGCAGTTGCCGCCCGGCAAAGTAAAGGCGTCCCTCGCTGGGCGGGTACAGACCGGCTAAAAGCATCGCCAAGGTGGACTTGCCGGAGCCACTCTGACCGGCCAATCCGACCACCTCGCCCGGGTGCACTTCCAGGCTTACCTGTCGCACCACTGGAAGGGTGCCGAAGGTTTTGGAGATGTGAACCGCTTTAAGCAGCGCTTCCATCGTCCGCTCCTCACTGCTGCGTGGAGTGTCATACCTGGCCACGCCTGCGCCAATAGTCAAGCAGGATGAAGAGCAGGATCATCGTGCCCAGCACGGTCGTTTGCCAGTAGGCAGGAAACCCAGATAGGACCAGCCCATTACGCAGCACCTGCATCACGGCGGCGCCGACCAGCACCCCGAGGATGCTCCCCTCTCCACCGAAGAGGCTGGTGCCCCCGATGACGGCCGCCGCGATGATGTCGAGCTCGTAGCCGGTTGCGGCCGTAGGCGCCGCGACACCCAGGCGGGCCGTCATCAACAGTCCTCCCACGGCCGCAAGCAGCCCGCATAAGGTGTAGACGAATACCTTGACCTGCGCGACATTCACGCCAGAGACAAGGAGGGCCCGTTCATTGCTGCCCAGAGTATAGATGTATGTCCCCTGGACTGTGTGGGTTAACAGCAGGCTCATCACCACGGCCAGGAAGGCCATCACAAGCACGGGTACCGGCACAGCAACGGAGTAGAGCTCCATATCCCGGCCCAACAGGCGAAAGGCCATGGGCAGGTCACGTATCGGCCACCCGCCGGTCAGGCCGAAGGCGATGCCACGTACAATGCTCATCGTCCCCAGGGTCACCATGAAAGGCGGCAACCTCACCCGTCCCACGATGGTGCCGTTGATCCACCCGACCAGACAGCCTGTGAGCAGGCCAGCAACAATGGCCGGGAGAAGCGGCATCCCACTCTGCATACAACGGGCGCCGATCAAACCGGCCAGCCCCATCACGGCGCCCACGGAAAGGTCAATGCCTCCGATGATGATCACCAGGCTCTCGCCAAAGGCCGCGATGGCGATCCACGAGAAGGAGCGCACCACGTTCAACAGATTGTTGGGGGTGAGGAAAGTCTCGCTCTGCAGGCCCAGGAGCGTTCCGATGGCCAGCAGGAGCGCCAGCGCAGCCGATTCACGCCGCGCGAAGATGAGCATGGTGAGACGTTGGACTGATTTCAACATCCTGATTCCAGGTGACCTGAGGCCGCACGGTTATGCGATCACATCATTGATAATCTGACGCAATGTCTCCGCGTCCAGGTCTTTCTTGTCCAGAAAGGCTACCGCTCCCGCTTCCAGGCCCAGGCGGTGAAACTCACGGTCCGGGTAGGCACTGATGAGGACGATACGGGACGAGGGGGAGAGCGCTCTGATACGCCGTGCACAATGGATGCCGCTCTCCTCTCCAAGGACCACGTCAACGAGCACCAGCCGTGGTACGAGTTGCCGGACGAGTGTGGTAGCCTCGGCAATATCTCCCGCCTCGTACATCACCGCACGGGGACACACCTGAGCGATCATCCGCTTCAACTGGCGGCGATAGCGGGCGTTATCATCCACCAGCAACATCACCACCGATTCTCTGATGGTCTCGTCGGGAGCGCTCACAGTCCACGCGCTTGCCTGTCCCGTGAGGGCCATGATTTCGGGATGTTGCATAATGTAGTTCACAGCCTCCAGACGGCTCTGGACGTTGAGCTGGCGATAGAGGCGTGTGAGGTGATTCTCCACGGTTTTGACGCTCAGGCCCAACTTCTGGGCAATGGACTGGTTATCGAGCCCCTGCTGCAGCAACCGCAACAGATCGAGCTGTCGTGCGGTCAGTGACGGGAGCGGGAGAGAGTCGTCCGCGTAGCCGATCAGCTTGCTGATGAGAGGTGAAGAGATCCATCTCTCGCCGGAGAGCACGCGCTGCACGGCCAGGCGCAGATCGCTAAGCGGCTGATCCTTGAGGTGGTAACCATCCACTCCGGCAGACAGCAAGCCCTGGACATAGACATCATCATCGTAGGCACTGACGACCAGTATTTTCAGCCCCGGGTAGAGGGCCCGAATCTGCCGGATCGCCGCCAGTGGCTCAAAGTCGGGCATGGTCACGTCAATGAGCAGCAGCGTGGGCTGCCTCTGGGCTAGAGTCGCGAACAGTGTCAGCCCATCGCCCACCTCCCCGACGATCTCGATGTCGTCGCAGCCTTGCAGGGCGTTGCGTATCCCTGCCCGCACAACGGCGTGGTCATCGGCCAACAAGACAGTGGCCTTGCCCATCGGCCTGTACTCCTGCAGGTGGGGCGAGTGTCACATCGGCGGCCAGGAGTCGGTGCAGGGTGCCTGCAGGGGTGCGCAGCAGCAAGGCCCCGTCCTCAGTCACCCCTTCGGCGACTCCTGTAAGCACCTCACCGGCGAGCGTGGCCTGCACCGGATTTCCCAGCGTCGCCAGCCTGGCCTGCCATTCTGCAAAGGGCGAATGGCCCGTCTTCAGCAGTTCGTACCGCCGCTCCACCTCGGTCAGAAAAGCCGCCACCAGATGCGTGCGGTCAGTCCAGCGGCCGGTTTCTGCGAAGATGCTTGTGGCGTCCGGGGCTAATGCCGGGAGGTCACGCGGGAAGATGTTGACATTGATCCCTATCCCCACGATGACAAAAGCCGGCCGCTCGCTGAACACATCCGCTTCGGTAAGCACGCCCGCCAGCTTCCTCCATCCGGACTCCAGAGAGGAACAGATGATCAGGTCGTTGGGCCACTTGAGGGCAACGCGGAGTCCTGTTTGCTGCTCTATCGCGTCCGCGGCGGCCAGGGAGCAGAGCATGGTCAGGAGGCTGAACTGTTCAGGCGGGCATGACGGGCGGAAGATGAGGGAGCAGAGGATAGAGGAACAACGGGGGGCCAGCCAGCGCCTCCCCATGCGCCCCCGGCCTGAGGTTTGTTCGTCTGCCAGTACTACCGTTCCCTCCGCCGCCCCCCGCCGGGCCAGGTCTCTGGCAACGTCGTTGGTCGAGCCAACGCAGGGCAGGAATACCACCTTGCGCCCGAAGTGGCGTGTGGTCAGGAGGACAGAAAGGTCGGCATACCCAATCATCCCGCACGCGTGCAAGGTCAGGATTAAGCTACTGTATTATATCCGGTCTTTGAGCGGCCGCAACTCTTGCTCCGGTGGGCCAGTTGTAAGTGCGGGATGGGCCGTTCCGGCCTGTACCCGGACGGCCTGGGAAGTGGCCGGTCATTGTCGGTCGTCAGCGAGTCTTATGCGTAGACCCCCCGGTATTCCTCAGGCAGTAGCGCGGCGATGCGGCGCATAATCAAATCCGTGTACTCATGCAACTTTTTGCCCCGCACCGGGCCGGCTTCCGGCAGCTTGAACGGCTTCCCGATCACTACCCGTATGCGGGTGCGGCGTAACTTGGGTAGGTTAAACTTCATTTTCTCCGTACCGACCAATCCCACCGGCACAATCGGCACATCTGCCCGCGTGGCCAGATAAGCTGCTCCCACCTTCCCCGGTTGCAGCGCGTAAGGGCCTCTGGCCCGCGTGCCTTCCGGCGCCATCCCCAGCACCTCACCCCGGCGCAGAACTTCCAGGGCACCGCGTAATGCCTGGCGGTCCACCTCGCCCCGCCGGATCCAGATGGAGCCCATGATCGTCAGCAGCAACGCGTAGAAGAGATTGCGTTTATGCTTGGAGGCGGCGAGGGCACGGATGGTGTGGGGACACACCGTGAGCAACACCGGCGTGTCGAATACGGATAGATGGTTGGTGACCATAATGTACGGGGGCTCGGGGATGTTCTCCAGGCCGATGTGTTCTCTCACTGTAAAAAGGTCCAGGAAGAAGTTAGCGATGGTACGTACTGCCCGATAAACCAGATTCATTCTCTCACTTACCCTCCGGTGTGGTCTATCTCGAGAGCGCCGAATGGTGGCACAACCGCTGGTCGTGTGACGGCCATGAAATAAAACCCCGCCGATAGTAACGGGTTACGGTCTTTGTCTTGTACTTTAACATCCTGAACACCTGGTGTAACGGTTTGGCGGAAACGCAGGACAGGTTGTGCTCCATTGCTGGGTGGGCGACGGCAATGCCGTCGCCCACCCAGCAGTGCTATCGCCCAACCGGCCATACCCCCCTGCCTGCAGCAGATTGTTCCGATGTCAGGATACAGCCCATAAACCGGGGAAGGGACAGCCGTCCACCAAATAGGGGGCTGCCCTGACATGATGTCAGGGCAGCCCGGCCTCCTTTTGGTGAGGTCGTCGAGGGAGGTTACGTTTCACCACACAGACGCAGCAGGCGTTCCCAGCGGCGGTCCACCTCCGCCTGTAGCTCGTCAATCAGGTGCCGATTCTCAGGTCGGAAGAGATGGCGGAAACGCCCCTGTCGCTTAAGCCATTCCTCTACCGGCAGCTTTTCCTTCGGCTTGTACGTTAATCTCCACTGGCCATTCTCTACCTCATACAGCGGCCAGTAGCAGGTGTCCACGGCCAGTTGGGTGAGCTCGACCGTCTCGTCAGTGGCGTGGCGCCAGCCCCGGTTGCAGGAGGCGAGCACGTTCATAAAGGCCGCTCCGCCGCAATCCACGGCTTTGCGCGTTTTCTGCATCAAATCACGCCATTGACTGGGCGCCGCCTGAGCGACGTAGGGGATATCGTGCGCCGCCATAATCATCGTGAGGTCCTTGCGCTTCTGTTGCTTGCCCGGGATCACCTCGCCCGCCGGTGAGGTCGTGGTGTGCGCTCCCAGCGGCGTGGCGCTGGAGCGCTGAATACCGGTATTCATGTAGGCCTCGTTGTTATAGCAGACGTAGAGGAATTGATGGCCGCGCTCGACGGCGCCAGAGAGAGCCTGGAGGCCGATGTCGTATGTGCCGCCGTCGCCACCGAAGGCGATGAATTTGACGTTCTGCTCTGGGATCTTGCCCTGCCGTACCAGGCTGCGGTAGGCAGCTTCGATGCCGGTAATCGTCGAGGCGGCGTTCTCGAACGCGTTATGCATCCACGGCACCCGCCACGCCGTATAAGGGTAGATGGTCGTGGCGACCTCCAGGCAGCCGGTGGCATTGGCGATCACCACCGGGGCATCAATGGCGGCCAGCATCTGCCGCACCACGATCGAAGCGCCGCATCCCGCGCAGAGCCGATGCCCTGGCGAGAGGCGGTCGGGCCGTTTAGCCAGCTCTTTGGGGATCAATTTCGTTGCCATGTGTTACTCCCTTACGCTCAAATAGGTCACCAGGCGCTCCACCCGCCCGCTTTCGGCCACGCGCAGCAAATCCCGGTAGACGGACTCGATCTCGCGGGGGAGGATGTCCCGTCCACCCAAGCCGAAGACGTAGTCAGCGATCGGTACGCGGACGCCATGGAGCGCGAGGGCTGCTACCAGCTCCAGGAACAGCGGGCCGGCATTATTCATCGCTCCGAACGAGATGGAGCGGTCCATCACGGCTATCGCTTTGAGATGCTTCAATGCCTCGACCAGTTCCCGCGCCGGGAAGGGCCGGAAGACGCGGGGTTTCAGCAATCCTACCTTCAGGCCTTCTCCCCTCAGGCGGTCCACGACCACTTTGGCGGTGCCGGCCGTGGAGTTGGCTACGACGATAGCCACTTCCGCATCGTCCAGGCAGTAGGTCTCAAACAGGCCATAGTTGCGGTTAAACTTTCGGTTGAACTCCTCCGCGACAGCCAGAATGACCCCGGTAGCGTTTTCCATCGCCTGAACCTGTTGCCGCTTGTGCTCATAGTAGTAGTCATAGAAGTCAAGCGCTCCCAGCGTCTTGGGGTGCTCAATGTCCAGCAGGGGATACCGGGGCTTGTAGGTCCCCACAAACTCCTTCACCGCCTCGTCATCGAAGACCTCTACCCGCTCCATGCCGTGGCTGGTGACGAAGCCATCCTGGCACACCACCACGGGCAGCAGCACGTCCGGGTGTTCGCCGATGCGCACAGCCTGGATGATATTGTCGTACGCTTCCTGGGCGTTTTCGGAGAAAAGGACTATCCAGCCGCTATCCCGCATGCCCATGATATCTGAGTGATCGCAGTGAATGTTGATGGGAGCGGACAGGGCACGGTTGACCAGGCTCATGACAATCGGGCAGCGATTGGAGGCCGCGATATAGACGATCTCCCACATCAAGGCCAGTCCCTGGGAGGAGGTCGCGGTCATCACCCGCGCGCCCGCTGCCGAGGCGCCCACACAGGCGCTCATCGCGCTATGTTCGCTCTCCACGCAGATGAACTCCGTGTTCACCAGGCCATCGGCCACGTATTCAGCAAAGAATTCCACCGTCTCCGTCTGAGGGGTGATGGGATATGCAGCCACGACGTCGGGATTGACCTGGCGCATAGCCATGGCGACGGCGTTATCTCCTGTCAATGCTTCAAATCGGCTCATCTCGCTACTCCTTGACCCGTCCTTCCTCGACGATGCGGATGCACAGGCGGGCATCGTCCCGTGCCAGTTTGGTGCCGGCATTGCGGATGACCTTCTCGTTCACCGGGCAGACGCGGGCACAGATACCACAGCCTTTACAATGGTCCAGATCGAAGCCTATCATTTTCTCGTTCTCAGCGTCCACCAGAATGCTGGAATCGGGACAGAACAGCCAGCACTGGAAGCAATGGATACACTCAGCCTCCCCGCGGACGGGGCGGAAGGCACGCCAGCCCCCGGTACGATATTCAACGGCGTTCCCCGCTTCCAGGATTATCCCGGCGATGGGAATCTCTTTCCAGCCTTTTAACTGTGCCATTGTTATGTCTCCTACCCTTCTTGTATTTCCTCTGCCGCACGACGCAGGGCCCGGATATTGGCCTCGACCATCTCCTGGGTGATCCTTCTGCCAAACCAGGCGCGCAGTTGTTCGGACAGTTCCTGAATATCAAACAGGCCCGTGGCCCGCGCAAACGCTCCCAGCATCGGCGTGTTGGTGATATCCCGCCCCATCTCTTCGATAGCGATGTGGCTGGCATCTACGGTGAAGACCTTGCCGGTGTTGAAACCGGTCACCCGGCGTACTTCAGCCGGGGTCATGCTGGTGTTTACTACCAGGATACCGTCCTCTTTCAGACCCTCAGTCACCGGTACGGTGCCCAGCAGGGTGGGGTCCAGCACCAGTACGACGTCGGGGTTCTCGATCTGGGAGTGGATCGTGATGGGCCTGGGGCTGAGACGGGTGTAGGCACGGATCGGCGCACCCATACGTTCCGGGCCGTAGTCGGGGAAGGCCTGGAAGTACTGGCCAGCGGCCATGGCCGTCTCGGCCAGGAGCTTGCCGGCGGTGACTACCCCCTGTCCGCCCCGACCGTGCCAGCGAATCTCGGTCAAGTCTCTCATAGCTCTTTACTCCTTCAACACAATGATGCTCGCCAGTTTGCGAGAGGCGACGCCACCAGGAAGCAAGCGTCACCCAAGGTGTTTATTTTGCCACAAAACTGTATTTAAGTCAATGCGACGTGAGCAAGACGCTGGTGTACCTGACGGTTCAGGAGGCTGGTGAGCGGGCGCCAGGGATGAAGCGGCAGCAAGTGTTTGGGGGAGTACGGACACCAGCGTTGGGGAGCGATGTGACGACGGTCAAAGTAAGGGGGAATGGTATCCGATTGGGCTGACGGTGGACCCGCTTAGCGGATGGGTGTTGACGGTCGAAGGGCTGCAGGGGGAGGATGCGGAGACGCTGAAGGCTGTCTCTTATACACATCT
>JAOAAG010000313.1 GCA_026418995.1 Anaerolineae bacterium | reverse complement strand
GTGGGCTCGGAGATGTGTATAAGAGACAGCCCGTGGATTGGGTGAAATTCACTGCCCAGGGAAGGGAAATCTATACCATCCAAACATCGTTCCTGCGAGAGCGAGCTGATACGCTACTCACGCTCTACGATACCGATGGACAGACAGTCCTCGCAGAGAACGACAACTGTCTGGGAGCATCGTCCCGCTTCTCATGTCTGAGCTGGATAGCCCCACGCGATGGCCTCTACCACCTGCTGGTGTCCAACAAGGATGGCATAACCGGCGTCGGCACAGACTACATCTTACGGCTCGAAAACAGGGAATCCCCGGCGCTTCTTTACCTGCCTATCGTAGTGCGCAACTACAACAGACGCCATCCCGTCTATCTGCCTATCGTGTTACGGCAGATGATTTTCCCTCCATAACGTATTCTCCCACGATATGCACGCGCAGCCCAGGTGGCGTGATGCGTTCCAGAAGACAGGCCAGCCGAAACAATGGCTCACTAAAGGCCAGGTAGGTCGGATCACCGATCATGTACAGTGAGACCCGCCTCAGTCCTGCTTCCTGGGCCAGACGCTCGATCTGCGCAAAGGTGTTAGCACGGTAGAGAGCAGGAAACGTATCACTCCCCGAGCGAGCGTAGATACGGCTCACCAGTTGCCTTTGGAGCGGGCGCAACAAGCGGTTGAGTATCAGCAGAGGATGGCATCTGTTAGGGGTGAGGAAGACGAACCAGCCACCCGGACGGAGCACGCGTGCGATCTCATGGAACGCGCTGAGAGGATCGGGCAGGTGCTCTAACACCCAAGAACTGCACACCAGGTCAAACACTCCGTCAGAGTAGGGCAACCGCTCGGCCAGGCCACAGACAAGAGCAAGTCCGTGTGCGCGGTGCTCGCGCAGTGAAACGAGGTCAGCGTCAAGCCCAGCGACGAAGCCCGCGTGCGGATGAAGACGCTCCAGCACTCCGCCACGTCCGCAACCGAGGTCAAGCACGCACGTAGTGGGCGTCAGGTGCGCAGCGACCAGCTCCTGGTAGACATGAGTTGCCGTACACCATCCGGGATTCATTTCCGCATAGCGACGGCGGTAAGCCTCTTGCCGGTCAAGAGAGAGCATCAGCACCTCGATTCGATTATAATCCTGCTACGGGCAGTGAGCAAGCAGCATACCTGGACAGCGATTAAACTTTAGCCAGGATGCAAAGTTCGCTGCCCTTGCCCGCCCTCTGCTGCTACAATCTGCGATGGCTTTTCCTTCGCGCCAACCGGAAGCGGTTGCGCAATCCCCGGCGCTATCGTCATAGGAGAGAATACGTCCCCTCCTGATATTTAACGTGAGGGCATGCGGTATATATTTGCCCATAGCCTGCGGTGTGCTATAATACCCATCTACTCATCGTCGCACTCTCACTCGAGGGCTTCGATATGCAAACCGACGTTGCCATCATCGGCGCCGGACCGGCTGGCTCCATCGCCGCCCAGCGCCTGGCGGCTGCGGGCGTGAGAGTAGTGCTCCTGGAACAGGAGGTCTTCCCGCGTGATAAACCCTGTGGTGACGGAGTCACCGCCAGAGGGCTGAAAGTGCTGGAGCGGAGCGGACTGGCCGGATGGCTGGAACGCTTCCCTGCCCCAAGGGTCGGGCGGATGAGCGCACCGGACGGTCAGATCGTTGAGTTGCGCCTCCATCCAGACGATCGCCACTGCTATGGCCGCACCATCCCGCGCCGCCTGCTCGATGAGCGGCTGGCCCAGGCGGCGGTCGAAGCGGGAGCCCGCCTGATGGAGGGCATACGGGTCAGGGAAATAGGGCCGGCCGGGCGAGGTGGAAGACACATCCGCGCTGATGGCTTACAGATCACCGCCACGCTGGTCATTCTGGCCGACGGGAGCCTCGCGCCGCTGACCCGCCGCCTGGGGCTGACCACGAGCCCGCCCGAAATGCTCGCCGTTCGGCGCTATTTCACAGGAGACGTCGGCCCACAGGACCGGCTGGAAATTCACTTCCGACCGCATATCGTCCCCGGGTACGCCTGGATTTTCCCGCTCGGCGAGGATCGTGTGAACGTCGGGGTGGGCACCTTCAGGCAACGGATGCACCAGGAGAGCATCAGATTACGGAACGTGCTCGACGAGTTCATCGCCAACGCGGCGCTCACAGAGGGCCGCCTGGAGAGGGCTGAACCGGCGGGTCCGCTCCAGGGTCATCCCTTGCGCACACAGTTAGGCAAGACGCGCACCCACGACGAGCGTATCCTGGTGGCAGGCGATGCAGCCGGGCTGGTCAACCCTCTCTCCGGCGAGGGCATCGCGCCGGCGCTCGAAAGCGGCGCACTGGCCGCTTCCTGTGCGCTGGACGCGCTTGCAACCGGGGACTGCTCGGCCCGCACCTTGGCTGCTTATACCAGAGCGTTAATAGCCCGCTTTGCGGCGGACTACCGGGCGGCGTGGCTCCTGCGCCAGATACTCGGAGTGCCCCGTCTGCTCAGCCGCATCTTTAGCCGCCTGCGGCAGGATGCCGACCTGGCGCTTCTCGTCGGCCATGTGATGATTGGTCACCTCTCTCCTCGCATGGCATTGCGTCCACGCACTCTGTTGCGCCTGTTCTTAACCTGATAACTTACCAGGAGGGATAACTTCATGCGTGAAATCTCCGTCGCCACGGTCCAGATGAAACCAGAACTGGGCCAGATGGAAGAAAATCTCATCAAAATGGGCGAGTTTATCTCTCGCATCGCTACCGAGCAACCGGTAGACCTGATCGTCTTCCCGGAGCTCATCACCACAGGCTATGAGGTCGGCCCGCGCTTCCCCGACCTGGCCCAGCGCATCCCGGGCCCCACCGTCAACCTCATCGCCCAGCGAGCCGGTGAGTACGGTGTACACGTGGCCTTTGGCATGGTCAGCAAGGAAAAAGTCGAGTCCATCCTGTACAATACAGCCGTCCTGATTGGCCCGGAAGGCGACGTCATCGGGCAGTACAACAAAATCCACCTGCGGGGGGAGGAGCGGATAGCCTTCCGCCCCGGCTATAAACTCGGCGTGGTCGAGACTGACTTCGGGGTGGTAGGGCTGATGATCGGGTGGGACCTGGCCTTCCCCGAAGTGGCACGTTGTCTGGCGCTGGAAGGGGCCGAACTGGTGATCGTATGTGCTAACTGGGAGCAGCCGAATATCGAGGAGTGGCGCACCTATCTGCTGGCCCGCGCCTATGAGAATGCTATCTTTATCGCCGCTGCCAACCGCATCGGGGAGGAGCCATCTTACACCTTTTTCGGCCACAGTGCCATCATCGGCCCGGGGGGTAAAGTCTATGCTGCTATAGAAGAGCCAACTGAAGGCTATGCTGTCGCCAGGATCAACCTGGACGAAGTCCGGGAACATCGTGAGGAAAGCCAGATTCTCCAGTGCCGTCAGCCGCTTGCCTACCGGGCTATTGTGAAGAAATATTAATTGGCGTACCCCTCCCGCAGGTTGTTACACCTGGGGGAGGTTAACAGGTGCGATGTGGCATGAACCAGCCTTACAAGCTCGTCCTGATTGATGGACATGCGTTGACCTATCGCGCCTTCCATGCCCTGCCCGAGGACATGCATACCTCGCAGGGGGAACCGACCAACGCTGTCTACGGCTTCACCTCGATGCTGCTCAACGTCCTGCGCGACGAGCGCCCCACCCACATCGCTGTTGCCTTTGACAAGGGGCGCACCTTCAGGCACGACGCCTACCCCGAATACAAAGCCCACCGCGCTAAAATGCCCGAGGAGATGCACTCCCAGATGGCACGGGTGCGCCAGGTGGTCGAAGCACTGGAGATACCGATTTACGAACTGGAAGGCTACGAGGCGGATGACCTGCTCGGCACCCTGGCCCGCCAGGCCAGCGCGCAGGGGATAGACACGCTCATCGTCACGGGGGATACGGATATCCTTCAGGTGGTGGATGAGCACACCCGAGTACTGACCTCGCGCTGGCGCTTCTCCGACACGGTGGTGTACGATGTGAAGGGTGTGCAGGAGCGTTACAAGCTGAACCCCGCCCAGCTTGTGGACTTCAAAGCACTGGTTGGCGATAAGTCAGATAATATCCCCGGGGTTGCTGGCGTGGGCGAAAAAACGGCGGTGGAGCTGCTCCAGCAGTACGGCTCCCTGGAAGCGATCTACGAACATCTGGACAGTGTGCCCCCTCGCTATCGGGCCAAGCTGCTGGAGGGGAAAGAGTCCGCTTTCCTGAGCCGCCGTCTGGCGACTATTGTGCGGGATGCGCCGGTACAGCTTGACCTCGACGCCTGCCGCGTGCGCCCTATTGATCGCCAGAAAGTGCTCCCGCTTTTCCGGGAGCTGGAGTTCCGCTCCCTCATCGAGCGGCTGGCGGAGCTTCCCAGCGCGGGCGAACGCGCCGCCGCTCCCGGTGCTCCTGTCCAGCTCACTTTATTCGGTGGGCAGGCCGAAGCCACGCCCCCTCCCCTCCCCGGAGCCGACTACCAGGTCGTCGCCGATGTGGAGGCGCTTCAGCAACTGGTCGCCCGGTTAAGCGATGCTCCTGCGCTAACCCTCGACGTCGAAACCACCTCTACCGATCCTATGCGAGCACAGCCGGTCGGCATCGCCCTGACCGATAGCCCCGGCCGGGGCTATTATGTACCCGTCAGCGCCCCGCCCGGTGAACCCTGCCTCGACTGCGATACGGTGCTCGCAGCACTGGCCCCCCTGCTGGGGAACCCCCATCTCCCCAAGTACGGCCACAATATCAAGTACGACCTGATCGTGCTGGCACAGGCTGGCGTCGAGTTACGCGGCCTGGCCTTCGACACTATGGTCGCGGAGTGGCTTACCAATCCCGCTTCTACCAACCTGGGACTGAAGAACCTGGCCTGGGCGCGCCTCCAGCAGGAGATGACCTCGATCACGGCACTGATCGGCACGGGCAAGGGGCAGTTGACTATGGATCGGATTCCGGTGGCACAGGTGGCGCCATACGCCTGCGCCGATGTGGACATGGTCCACCGGCTGGTGCCCATCCTGAGGGCAGAGCTGGAGGAGAAAAAGCTGTGGTCGGTCTTTGTCGAGGTGGAGCTGCCCCTGATCCCGGCGCTGGCAGCGATGGAGATGGCCGGGGTACAGCTCGACCTCCCCTTCCTCGAGCGCATGTCAAAAGAATTGGCTGCCCGTCTGGGCGAGCTGGATGCCCGCATCCAGGAGCTGGTAGGCTATCCTTTCAATGTGAACTCACCTCAACAGCTCTCCGATGTGCTGTTCAAGACCCTCGGCCTGCCCACTCAGGGACTGCGCCGCACCAAGTCTGGCCACTACTCCACCGCTGCCGAGGTGCTGGAGCGTCTGCGCGGCGCCCATCCCGTGGTTGACCTCATCCTCGAACAACGCGAGCTGGCCAAGCTCAAGTCCACCTACGTGGACGCGCTGCCGCAGCTTGTGAACCCGCGCACCGGCAGGGTGCATACCTCCTATAACCAGACCGGCACAGTCACCGGGCGACTGAGCAGCAGCGAGCCGAACCTGCAAAATATCCCCATCCGCACAGAACTGGGACGCCAGGTACGGCGGGCCTTCATCGCGGCTGCGGGCCATAAGCTGCTCGCTGCCGACTATTCCCAGGTGGAGCTACGGGTGATGGCCCACATCTCCGGCGACGAGGGGTTGCTGGGTGCCTTCGCCCGGGGCGAGGATATCCACACCAGCACTGCAGCCGCCATCCTCTCCGTTCCGCTGGAGGCGGTGACGCCGGAGATGCGCCGGCTGGCGAAAGCGGTGAACTTCGGCCTTTCCTACGGCCAGACCGCCTATGGACTCGCCCAGGCCACCGGATTATCCCAGAGCGAGGCAGAGGCGTTTATCAAGACCTACTTCGAGCGCTTCCCCAGGGTGCGGGAATATATCGAGAACACCAAGGCCATGGCACGTCGCCAGGGGTACGTGGAGACGCTGCTGGGGCGGCGGCGCTACTTCCCCGAACTCCAGCCTGGCAGCAAAGCCCCTTACAACGTGCAACAATCCGCCGAACGCATGGCCATCAATGCCCCTATCCAGGGTACCGCCGCCGACATTATCAACATCGCAACCATCCGTCTCCACCATGCGTTGCGGGAGCGAGGGCTGGGAGCACGCCTGATCCTCCAGGTGCACGACGAGCTGGTTATCGAGGCGCCGGACGAGGAGGTGGAGATCGTCGCTCCCCTGATGCGCGAGATTATGGAACACGCCTTCGAGCTGCGTGCTCCCCTGAAAGCCGACCTGAAGGTTGGCCAGAACTGGGAGGAGATGGAACATCTGGCGTAGCAGAGGCAAGCTGCAGAAGACAGGAAGCGGGGAGCCCCCTGTTTCCTGCATGATGCGTCCTGCGTGCCGGCTGGTTCTGCTGTACGCAGCGGTCGCGCTGCTGTACAGCGTGATCGTGCCCTTCGGCGAGCCACCCGACGAGGGAGCACACTACGCCTATATCCTCCACCTGCTGAAGCAGCGTCGCCTGCCGGAGCAATCCTTCAACGCTGACCAGAACGAGGTCAAAGAGGGCCACCACCCGCCGCTCTATTATGCGCTCGTCGCCCTGCTGACCGGTTGGTGCGCTCCATATCAACCGTACCACCAGCATCTCAATCCCTATCTGCCGATCGGCTACGACGATCCCCAGGCCGTCCAGCAGTTCCTCCATCCGCTTCAGGAACGTTTCCCCTGGCATGGGCCGCTACTGGCAGCTCACATAGCCAGGCTTGTCTCCGTCGCCATGGGTTGCCT
Source organism: Anaerolineae bacterium (assembly GCA_026418995.1). Classification (GTDB taxonomy): domain Bacteria; phylum Chloroflexota; class Anaerolineae; order B4-G1; family B4-G1; genus JAOAAG01. The sequence continues at coordinate 11,013 of JAOAAG010000313.1, read as the reverse complement.
CAGCCTCCTGATCACCTTTCGCCTTGCTGCCAACCTCTCTCCCAACTCGAAATGGCTGCCCCTGCTGGCTGCGGGGACGTTGGCGTTTGTTCCCCAATTCACCTATATCAGCGCGGCCATCAATAACGACAACGGCGCGGTCCTCGCCGGCGCATTGCTCACCTGGCAGATGATGCGGCTGCTGCGGCCCCTGGCTCCCAGGTCTCGCATCCGTGAAGTGGCGCTGCTGGGGCTGCTGTGGGGAGGCGGCATCCTGTGCAAAGTCAGTCTCCTTGCCATGCTGCCTGCCATCGCGGGGACTCTGCTGCTGGGCAGAGAAGCCCGTAGACCAACAGGCATCGCCTTCGCGCTCAAACAAGCCGCTCTGGACGGGCTACTCGTCTGCTGTACCGCTGGCCTCGTCTCTGGCTGGTGGTTCTGGCGCAACCTGCAGCTCTATGGAGACCCCATCGGGTGGAATGTGTGGATGGCCACCTATTCCGAATTTGCCCGCAAATTGCCCCTCTCCTGGGACTACGCCGGCCGTTTCCTCTGGGATCAGTTTACCTCTTTCTGGGGCAGGTTCGGATGGGGACGGGTGCTGCTCCCCACCGGCCTCTACCTGGCTCTTCTGGTGCTGACACTGGCCGGCCTCTGGGGGCTTGCCAGGCATTTGCAAAGAACCCCATCCGTATCCCACCCGATATCCGCCCCCCCGATACCGCATTGGCGCTCCCGCAAGATGGCTGTGTTGCTGGTAATCGTGGGCAGCTTCCTCGCCGCGACATGGAGACTGGGGCTCAGTCAGGACACAGTAGCAGCACAGGGGCGTTTTCTCTTCCCGGCCCTCCCGGCCATCGCCACGCTCCTGACCGTTGGCTGGGCAGAATGGTGGCCGCAGGAAAGGCGGGAAAAGGCCTGTCGCCTGCTCCTTGGTGGGCCACCCCTCCTCTCGATATGTGTGGCCTTATGCCTGCTGCTGCCGGTTCACACGCAGCCGATCCGCGAACAACTGCCTTCTAACGCCCAGGTGGTTTCACAGGGTGCGCTGGGGGAATGGTGGGAGATCATCGGCTGGAGCGCGCCTGCGCCGACTTCGGGGAAGGATTGGCCGCTGACGCTCTACTGGCGGGCACGCCGTCCGCTCACCGAGGAGACTAGGAGGCTTGCGCCCTACCGGTACATTCGCTTGCTTGATCTGAACGGCCAGGTACTGGCCGGAAGCGAGGGAGTTCCCACACACGGGCGTTTTCCCCCACCCGCATGGAGTCCTGACGTCATCGTGGCCGATACGGCACGTCTCCGTCTCAGCAGCGATGTGAGGCCGGGCCTGGTCAACATCCTCGTCGGATTCCGTTTCCGCGAGGGCGAAGACATTTCCCGGATCATCGGGCAAGCGATGATCCGCCGCTCCGGACGAGTGCCACCACCGCTATGCACTATTGAGGTGAGGGTGGGCCCCTGGGCACGGCTCGTCGGATACGGGCTGAGCCAGGCCAGGCCCAACATCACCCGGCTCAGCCTGTACTGGAAAATGGAGAGCAGGGAAGCGATTCCAGAGGACTATCACGTCTTTGTCCACGTCGTGGATGGGCGGACTGCGGAACTTGTGGCCCAGGCAGACAGTCCGCCCTGCGGCGGGCACTGTCCCACCTCGTTGTGGCGGCGGGGCGATTTATGGATAGACGAGCACGACATCCTCCCTCCCCAGGACAGCATGACCACCGGTGCACCGCTGCTACTGAAAGTGGGATGGTACAGCATAGAGACAGGAGAACGTGTGCCAGCCTTCGGGCCGGAGGGAGACGAGCTTCCGAACGCTCAGATAGTGCTGGCTGATCTGGTGCACTTCTACGCCGGCCAGCCGTGTGGCAGGTAAGCGCCCGGCATGATTCAGCCTGCCAGTGTGGGGTTGATTGGTCCGACAGGCTCGAGCTGACCATGCTGACCATGCTGACCATTGAATGCTTGACGGAATACGTATACTGATATATAATATTATTGAACTATGCCATTAGTACATAACTCAAACTCCCAGCTAGCACAGGTATAGAGTGGTAGAACTTCGCATTGATCAGGAAAGCAGAATCCCCATATACGTTCAGATCGAAGAACAGCTCCGTTCACTCATTCTGGCAGGGCAGTTGAAACCCGGCGACCAGCTCCCCACCATCCGCGAACTCGCCACAGAGCTGCGGGTGAACTACAACACCGTCGCCCGGGCCTACCTGGACCTGGACCGTGAGGGGATTATCTCGACTCAGCAGGGTCGTGGCACATTTGTCGCTGGTGTGCCCAACGCCGGGCAGATGGCCCACCTGCGCAGGAAGAAGCTGGAAGCCATCGTGCAGACTGCCCTCGACGAGGCACGCAGGCTGGGTTATACGCTGGATGAGATCGCGGCGGTCTTTGAAGAGGGAATGGCGCGCTGGCTTCACGAGAACGGTCAAAATCAAAGCAACCAGGAGGTGTGAGCCATGGTGGTCAAAGGTACAGGTTTACAGCAAGTTGAAAGCAGTGCGAGTTCCCTGAAGGGCCTGAATGGCTTCGCAGCACTGATCTGTGTGCTCCTGATGGGAATCGCCGTTATTCTGGCGCCGCTGATGAGCATCGCGGGCGTTCCAGGCGTCTGGGTCGCTGCGATAGTGTTCGGCTTATTCCTGCTCGGCATCTACGTTTTCTTTGCCCTTCGCATCGCTAACCAGTGGGAGAAAGCCATTGTCCTGCGCCTGGGACGGTTCAAAGGCCTCAAGGGCCCTGGGCCATTCTGGATCATTCCTATCGTGGATAGCGTCTCGGCGATGGTGGACCACCGCGTGATGGTAACCCCCTTCACGGCAGAGAAGACACTGACCAAGGACTCGGTGCCGGTGAACGTGGACGCAGTACTATTCTGGGTGGTCTGGGATGCACAGAAGGCAGTGCTGGAAGTGGAGAATTACCGCAAGGCCATTGCCTGGGCAGCTCAGACCGCGCTGCGCGAGATTATCGGCCAGATGTTCCTTGCCGACATCCTGGTGGGACGTGCCAAGATGGACGCCGAATTGCAGCGCATCATTGACGAGCGCACCACCCCCTGGGGCATTACCGTCCAGTCGGTCGAGATCCGCGACATCATCATCCCCGCCGGGCTGGAGGATGCGATGAGCCGGCAGGCGCAGGCTGAGCGCGAGCGTCAGGCGCGCGTCATCCTGGGCGAGAGCGAGAAACAGATCGCTGCCTCATTTGCCCAGGCTGCCGAGGCCTACCGGGATAACCCCACTGCATTGCACCTGCGAGCGATGAACATGCTATTCGAGGGGCTCAAGGAGAAAGGTGCCCTGATCATTGTGCCGTCCAGTGCTGTCGAGACGATGAACCTGGGCGGGGTGATGGGGATGACGGCATTAGCCGGGATGGCCCAGACGATGGTCGCGTCCCGGCCAGATAGCGAGGAGTAGACCGATGGCGCAGGAAACCTGGAACGCTGATGAGATCGAGGTGACCGTCCGTGGCCTGTTTACCACTCACCATCTCTTTCAGACAGCACGGGGAACGTTGGCCGAGCTGGTCTTTCCGTTCTTCTCTTTGCGCAGTATCCTGCACACTGCCGACGGACGGCAACTACTGGCACGGCGGGTTTCCCTGTGGCGCACTCGCCATGAACTGCGAGACGGTGATACCGTACTGGCTACGGCACAGCCGCTCAGCTTTTGGAGCCGGGGCTGGGCTATCCGTTTTGGCAGCCAAGAGTACCTGCTCAAACCAACCGATTTCTGGGCCAATCGCTGGCAACTGAGCGATGAGGTCGGCAGTGTGCTGCTGCAGCTCAGCTCACGCGGTGTCTTCAGACGCAGCGCCCACCTGACAGTTTCAGGCGAGATAGATGCCGACCTGCTGGCCTTCGCCTACTATCTGGTGCAGGTGCGGCAGGAAGAGCAGGCTGCCGGGGCAAGCGCGCATGTGGTAGCGCCCGGGTGATATCCCGCGCCTTCGTTGACCCAGGCCACGCTCGCGTACAGCATCGCGCAGTTCCCATAAATAAAACCGCAAAGGGCGCAAAGAGCGCAAAGAAAACATAAGAAACCTTTGCGCCCTTCGCGCGCTTTGCGGTTCAATGAAAACCGCAAAGGACGCCAAGAGCGCAAAGAAAGAGATGGAAAGCCCTTTGCGTCCTTCGCGCGCTTTGCGGTTCAATGAAAACCGCAAAGGGCGCAAAGAGCGCAAAGAAAACATGAGAAACCTTTGCGCCCTCTGCGTTCTTTGCGGTTCAATGAAAACCGCAAAGGGCGCAAAGAGCGCAAAGAAATGGAAAACCCTTTGCGTCCTCTTGTCTTCTTTGCGGTTTTTAAGTGTACATCCATTGTGAACCATCCCCCATTGTAGAAGCTATAGCCAAAAACTCGAAGCGGGTGTATACTTTCTATTTCAACCTGCCTAGTGTCTGCCTGTCTACTGATTATGTCTCATTACAATCGCGAGCCAATCATCAAAATCGAAGGGTTACACTTCTACTATAATCCCCAGTCCGAGCGCCCTGTCCACGCTCTCAGGGGAGTGGACCTGGAGATCTATCCCGGCGAGTATGTGGCCATCGTGGGCCATAACGGCTCCGGCAAATCTACGCTGGCGAAGCACATCAATGCCCTTCTGAGGCCAAGCGCAGGCGACGTGTGGGTGAAGGGGATGAATACGCGCAATCCGGCCCATCGGTTGGCCATCCGCAGCACGGTGGGGATGGTATTTCAGAATCCCGACAATCAGCTTGTCGCTACAGTGGTAGAGCAGGACGTCGCTTTTGGGCCGGAGAACCTGGGGGTAGCGGAGGACGAGCTGCGGGCACGGGTGGAGTGGGCCCTCGGGGTGGTGGATATGCTGGACTACCGGCATCGGCCGCCCCATCGCCTCTCGGCGGGACAGAAGCAACGGGTGGCGATCGCAGGTGCGATCGCTATGAAGCCCGAGGTGCTGGTGCTGGACGAGGCGACCTCCATGCTGGATCCTGAGGGGAGGGAGAGTGTACTGGCGGCCGTGCGCCGCCTTAACGCGGAGGGTACCACGATTGTCGCTATTACACATGCGATGCATGAGGCTGCACAGGCTCATCGGGTGGTCGTTATGGAGGCAGGCCGTATCGTGATGGAGGGCCCCCCGCGCTGCATCTTTGCCCGCGTGGCCGAGCTACGCGCATTGCAGCTCGATGTGCCGCAGGTGATGGAGTTATCCTATTGGCTGAATCAGCGCGACCCCACCTTTCCCTCCGATCTGCTATTCGTGCAGGAGCTGGCCGACGAGGTGGAACGCCGCGTGAACTCAAGGGGGCAGTTGTGAAGGAACGTCCTCTGATCCAGATCAGCGATCTGCACCATACCTATTTGCGGGGCACGCCGCTGGCAGTGACTGCCCTGCGCGGCGTTAATATGACGATCTATAAAGGGGAGGCTGTGGGCATTATCGGACGTACCGGAGCGGGCAAGTCAACGCTGGTGCAGTACTTTAACGGCCTTCTCCGCCCGACACAGCCCGGCCGGGTGATCGTTGACGGGCAGGATATGAGTGATCCACACCTAGACGTGCGCAGCATCAGGCAAAAAGTGGGCCTGGTATTTCAGCACCCGGAGCAACAACTGTTCGAGCGGTTGGTCGGTGACGACATTGCCTTCGGACCAAAACAATTGGGAATGGAGCCCGCAGCGCGGCGTGAGCGGGTCAGATGGGCCATGGAGATGGTCGGATTGGATTTCGAGGCCTTCAAGGATCGGTTCACGTTCTCCCTGAGCGGCGGCGAAATGCGCAAAGTGGCCCTGGCGGGCGTCCTGGCACTCCGGCCAGAGGTGCTGGTGCTGGATGAGTCTACCTCTGGCATAGACCCGCGTGGGCGCAGGGAACTGCTGGAACGATTGCTGAGACTGCACCAGGATCACGGCGTCACACTGGTTTTCGTCTCCTCCAATATGGAGGATGTAGCCGAGCTGGTCGAGCGTGTCTACGTGATGTACGAGGGGCGCGTGGTGATGAGCGGCACGACGCGCGAGATTTTCGCCAGACCGGCCGAATTGCGTCGGTACGGGTTGGGCGTCCCTCAGGTGACGGAGGTGGCCCATACGCTGGCTGCACGCGGTATCCGGCTGCACAGGACGCCACTCACCGTCGCCGAAGGGGTGGAGGAGATATGGAGGACTTTGAACTCCTGAGGCACATTACCATAGGCCAGTATGTGCCGGGACGCTCAATTATCCATCGCCTTGACCCCCGCACTAAGCTTTCGGTGTTCCTGTTTATCACGGCAGCCGTCACGTTTAGCATTTCCTACACGGCCAATGTTATCCTTGTGCTGACCACTTTGCTGCTGGTCATGGTGTCCGGGATTTCCCTGCGCTACATCCTCTCTGGCTTAAAACCGGCCCTGCCTCTCATCATTGTACTGGCTGTGCTGCAGCTCTTGTTTTACGGCGAGGCATATGTCCCGTATGGGATGCAGACCAGAACTCTGTTTCACTGGGGATGGATTCATATCACCAATGGCAGTGTGCAACTGGTTGTCGTCTCCGCGATGCGTTTTATAGAACTGCTCTTCCTGACCAGTTTGCTCACCAGCACCACCACGCTGACTGATATTACCTACGGCGTCGAGGATATGCTGAGGCCTTTCTCCAGGATAGGGGTGCCCGCGCATGAGTTGTCCTTGGTGGCAACCATTGCGCTGCGCTTTGTGCCCTTGCTGGCTGAGCAGTTGGAGATTATTATGAAGGCTCAGGCCTCACGGGGTGCCAACATCGCCTATCGGGGGAGGTGGCAGTTTGTCAGAAATGCCCGGCAGGTAAGCGCGTTGATCGTCCCACTCTTTATTGATGCCTTCCGGCGCGCCGAGGAGTTGATCCTGGCGATGCAGGCGCGCTGTTATGTCGGTGGCCGTGGACGCACCAGGCTTGTGCGCCTCAGATTCACGCCGACCGATTACCTCGCTTACGCAATGGGGCTGGCCTACTCAGTGGTGCTATTGGCCCTGCGCAACCGTTTCCCCCTGTAACACCGTATGCACCTTGCACTGAGAAGCTATCAAACACTTGCGGTTCGGGCGAGTTGAACCGCACAGTGCGCCAGGACACAAAGGGTTTCCAGCTTCCTTTGCGCTCTTGGCGCCCTTGGCGGTTCTATGATGCCGACATACCGTTGGGCAACCGTCTGCGAGGTCTTTTAGACAGCCTCTAACTGGGAGGCGGTACTTGCCGAGGGCAAGATACCGTGCTATAATCCGCCTGCACTAACTCAGATCATCCTGTTCTTACTGACGTTAACACTTACAAGCAGACAGACATGGAAGTTTACATAAACATTGTGCAAATTATCATCAGCGTGGCTTTGACTGCCGTCATTCTCCTCCAAGTCAGGAGTGGGGAGCTGGGGGGTATCTTTGGTGGCATGGAGAGCGCAGTGTATAGAACGCGACGTGGGGTAGAGCGCCTCCTGTTTAATGTGACCATTGGCCTATCCATCGCCTTCTTCGTAATCACGCTGATCAACGTCATCGTTACCGGATAGGCGCGGCGCAAACTCGGACTGTGACCCGTCACATACTCTGGCAGGTTATACTGCTTATCGTCAGCGGCCTCTTAGTAGGACTCCTTTTAGGTTATCTCGCCGTCAACTACACCACTGTATCGCGTCCTGGTTACGGGGGTACCTACGTTGAGGGCATCGTAGGTGCCCCGCGCTATTTGAATCCCTTGCTGGTGGGAGCACACAACGAGGCCGAGCGGGACGTTTGCGCCCTGATCTTCAGTGGCCTGACGCGTCTCAACGCGCGTGGCGAAGTCGTGGCCGATCTGGCCCGTTCCTGGGAAGTCTCGCCAGACGGGTTAAGTTACACCTTCCGCCTCCGCCCTGGTGCGCGCTGGCATGACGGCATCCCGGTCACGGCCGACGATGTGTTGTTTACCGTCGGGTTGCTCAAAGACCCCGAGTTCCCCGGCCCTCCTGAGGCCGCTGCCGAGGTCTGGCGGACTGTCGAGGTCGAAAAGGTAGATAGCCGGACCGTGCGTTTTGTTCTCTCCCAGCCGTATGCGCCGTTCCTGGACGCGACCACAATCGGTATCCTCCCGGCCCACCTGCTGAAGGGAATCCGCGCCACCGAGTTGACAGAAACGGGCTTCAATCTCCAACCCGTCGGGAGTGGCCCGTTTCGCCTCGCCGAGCTGAAGGTTGAGGGCGGCGTGGTGGTGGAGGTGCTGCTGGAGCCTTTTCCCGATTATTACCTGGAGGCGCCTTACCTGGGGCATGTGCAGCTTCGCTTCTACCCCGATCAGCAGGCAGTGCTTGACGCCTATGCACGGGAGGAAATAGAGGGGATCGCTCGCCTTCAGGCCGCCGATCTCCCACGTGCCGTGACACTCCCCGGCCTGAACCTCTTCTCGGCCCAGACCGCAGAATACGGCGTGGTTTTTCTTAACATGCGCCGTGCCGACCTGCCGTTCTTTCAGGAAACCGAGGTGCGTCAGGCGCTGCTCTATGCACTGGATCGCCAGCTCATCATAGACGAAGCCTTGGGGGGACAGGCCGTGGTTGCCCACAGCCCTCTCATCCCGGGCACATGGGCCTATCACGATGCGCTACCCCGTTACACTTACGACCCAACCAAGGCCAGGGAATTGCTGGACGAGGCTGGTTGGGTGCCTGGGGAAGATGGCATTAGAAGTAAAGGGGGTTACCGGCTGGCGTTTACGTTGCTGACCTCGGATGAGACTGAGCGGTTAGCCGTGGCGCGCAAGCTCGTCCAGCAGTGGGCAGGCATCGGGGTCACGGTCACCCTGCGCAGCGTCTCCTGGACAGCGCTGCGCGAGGCGCTGGAAGCACGCGATTTTGAAGCCGTCCTGACGCATGTCGCTCTCCCCGGCGATCCGGATCCTTACCCTTTCTGGCATGAGACCCAACTGGAAAGCGGGCAGAACTATGCCGGCTTTGTCCACCGTCGTGCTAGCGAGGTATTGGAGCAGGCGAGGATAGAGACCTCTGCAGAGCGCAGGAAGGCGCTTTACTTCGAGTTTCAGGAGATTTTTGCCCGCGAGGTGCCAGCCCTTCTGCTTTATGTACCTGCGTATACTTACGGGGTCAGTGAGCACATTAAAGATGTGCAGATAGGCCCGCTTCTCGCGCATCCCTCCGACCGGTTCAACTCCATTGAAAGGTGGTGGATTGTCCCCAGGCGTGTATTTGTGAGGATCGCGGAAGCCGCCGATCACGGCCGTGATTAGATGGCGAGTGATCTCCGACCTGGCAAGACGGTCTTTCCAGACCGTCCGGTGCAGGTTACCTGATTGGCAGGCGGCGACCTGCCGCGCTGCGGTGATACTGGCCGAACTCGCGCAGGTCGTCCAGCTCTGTCACGTCGAAGACCGGGCCATCCCGGCAGACCAGTAGCCCGTCCAGGGCACACTGGCCGCAGACCCCGAAACCGCACTTCATGTATCGCTCCAGGCTCAACTGGCCCGGAATTCCCCGCTCCCGACAGATTTTGTGCAGCGCCACCAGCATTGGCTCAGGGCCGCAGGCATAGATCGCCGGGGTGGGTGAGGCGCTGTCGAGCAGCTCGGAGACGGCTGCGGTGACGAACCCCCGCCGGCCTGCGGAGCCGTCATCAGTGGTCAGCACTATGTTTATCCCCTCCAGCGCGCGGAAGCGCTCCACATACGGCAGGTCAAGGGCTGTGTGTGCGCCCAGCGCGACAGTCGTGGGGATGCCCTGCTGGAGAGCGCGTGTGGCAAGGAAATACAGCGGTACCACACCACACCCGCCACCGACCAACAGCGCCGGTCGCTCAGGGAGGAGGGAGAAGCCACGCCCATAGGGTCCCCGCCAGCCCACCCGGTCGCCCTCTTTGCGCTGATGGAGTGCTGTGCTGAAAGGGCCAACGCGGGCTACGGCGACGGTGAGCGGCGCCGGCCAGGCGATTGACATAGGCTTCTCGTCCACCCCAGGCAGCCAGAGCATAATAAACTGCCCTGGCACACTGCTTTCGAGCTCGGCGTCCAGGATGAAGGTGCGTATGGTGCGGGTCTCCTCACGTATCTCGCGGATACGTACAGTCTGCGGGAGGTTCACCTCCCGCTCGTTCACCCGGCTAGTAAAGCTGGTAGGCGAGTGCCCGTCCACGAAATGCTGCCAGGTCATGGTATCCGTTGCGCTCCATATACTCGCGTAACTCTTCGCACACCTTGCTGAAGACCTCGATGCCCCGGTAGTAGACGGCCGACCCGATGCCGACGGCTGTCGCGCCGACCAGGAGCATCTCGATCACATCCCGGCCGGTGGTCACTCCCCCCACGGCCACCACCGGCACGTCCACCGCTTTGCATATCTCATACACACACCGCACGGCGATGGGACGGATACTGGGGCCGCTCAGCCCGCCACTGCCGTGGGAGAGCACCGGGCGGCAGGTCTCGATGTCCAGGATGATGCCTGGTCCGACACTGTTGATGGCGGTGATCCCATCAGCGCCGGCCTCGACCACGGCCTGGGCAATGCGCACAATGTCGGTCACGTTGGGAGAAAGCTTGACCAGCACCGGGATGTCGGTGTTCTGTTTCACCCTCCGCGTGACCTGAGCGGCGACGTAAGGGTCGGCAGCGAACATCAGCCGGTAACGGTCGTCTATGTTGGGGCAGGAGATATTGACCTCGATCAGGTCCGGCCTGGCCTCGGAGATGAAGCGGGCCATCGTCCCGAATTCATAGATAGTCTCGGCGAAGATGGAGGCGATGATGGGAACACCCAGTGGGGCGAGTTTCTCCCGTGCCGCCTGAATCTCCTCCACCATGACCTCGACGCCAGGGTTGGACAGGCCCACAGCGTTGATCAGTCCCGGCCCCCACTCCAGAATCGTCGGGTTGGGGTATCCTGCGCGTGGTCTGAGGCTGCAGGACTTGCTGGTAACGGCGCCGGCCCCGCAGCGAGCCACGCGCACCATCATCTCGTGGCTTAACCCCAGAATGCCCGAGGCCAGGACGGTGGGGTTAGGCAGGCGCACGCCACACAGGGTAGTGGATCTGTCTCTTA
>JAOAAG010000213.1 GCA_026418995.1 Anaerolineae bacterium | reverse complement strand
TCGTCGGCAGCGTCAGATGTGTATAAGAGACAGACTCTGCTCACCTCGGGCCGTGCCCGTATGGAGGTCAGCGCCTCTTCTGAAAAGCCGCGTCCAATCATCTCCACCCGTGGAGCTCCTCGCATCGTGCGTAACTCGGCTGGGCTGCCGACTGCAAGCAACTGGCCTTTCCTGATGACACCCACAATCTGGCACAATTTCTCGGCCTCGGCCATATTATGGGTGGTCAGGAAAACGGTCACCCCCTCGCGAGCAGCCAGCGTGGCTAAATCCTCACGCAGCGCAGCAGCGGCAACGGGATCAAGGCCAGCCGTCGGTTCATCGAGGAAAAGCAACTGCGGGTGGTGGAGCAGCGCCCGCGCGATAGCCAGCTTTTGCTTCATCCCCCGGCTCCAATTTCCCACCATCTCCTTCCGCCGCTCCCACAGGCCTAGGTGCGAGAGGAGCTCCCTGATGCGGGCTTGGCGCGCACCGGCTGATATATGCCAGACCCGCCCATAGAATTCCAGGTTATCTTCCGCGTTCAGTCGCTCGTAGAGTCCGTGGTGTTCAAGCAAGGCCCCGGTGCGGGAGCGGATCTCGTCGGCTTGCGTGCGGGTGTCAAAGCCTAACACCTCCGCTCTCCCTGCTGTTGGCTCCAGAAGGCCCAGTAACAACCGAATGGTGGTCGTCTTCCCTGCACCGTTGGGGCCCAGGAATCCAAAGATGATCCCCCTGGGCACTTCCAGGTTAAGAGTGTCCACTGCTCTCAGAGTATCAAAGTCGCGCGTCAGATTGTCCGTGTGCATAGCGTACTCAGCCATGAAGTGTACTCCTGCACAGGCGTAAGACTTGTGCGTGGGATAGCATTCCCAGGTTGCTGGGCGGTTCCTGTTTGAGTGGGTTGATCAGTGCATGGGAATTAACGCGCTATGAGCAATACAAGCACCGCGGCGATCAAGAAGCTGAGCACCATCAGGATCACCATTAACACAACCACCCGCCGCGTGAAAATATTGTGTACCGCCTGGTAAGCTGTGGCCAATACACTGGTAAGGCAAACCAACGCTATCAGATCCCAGAGGGGCTGCCTTAAAAAAAGAGCTCGCCAGGCCACAATGACCAGCGCCCCAAATGATAGCACCGTGTAGGCCAGGCGATAACTGGCGTTTTCGACGGCGGTGGTGCGCTCATCACGAACAACGGGTTGCTCACTCATGTGTTATCTCCTTCCAGAAAGAATAGTTCATGGACCGGCTTTTCGAGCTTTTTTGCCAGCAGGAAAGCCAGGAGGGCCGACGGGCAATATTGCCCGTTTTCAATCGCGCTGATCGTTTGGCGCGTGACGCCAACGAGTTTGGCCAGTTCTTCTTGAGAGAGATTTGCTTCGGCACGTGCTACTCTCAGACGATTCCCAAGTCTAGCTTTGTTCATATCGCAGCCTCCGCAGCATCATTATAGCACACAATTGTATTGATGTCAAGTATAACGGACAATATGACTTCTAAACTGGTCATTTTGTCGCGTAAACAAGACGGGCAGCCGGATGGTGAGACACTTTGCTGGGCTGCCTGGTGGGGATACCGCTGATTCCACGTTAACCCTGCGGTGGTATAATTATGGCTGTAAGTTAGCAGACCGGGCACTTATCCTCGATGACGGTTCTGGGAACTGGAGCCTGGTGGAGGCTATTGAGGGCGAGCAGGAGTATGGAGCAGGAGATGGAGGAAAGTCGGTTTGCGGAGCTGGTTGCTGAGGCCTGGAATGCGTTGCCGGAGTTTTTCCGGGAGAAGCTGGAAAATGTGGAGCTTGTGGTCGAGGATTGGCCCGACCCGGAGACGATGCGCCGGGCTGGCGTGCGACATCGTTCCCAACTGCTGGGGTTCTATCATGGCGTCCCTCTCCCCGAGCGTACCCATAACTACGTCCTCGTTCTGCCTGACAGGATAAGCATTTACCGCCGGCCGATCCTGATGCGCTGCCGCAATTGGAGGGAAGTGTCCGAGATGGTCTACCGGGTGCTCCGCCATGAGGTGGGCCATTACTTTGGCCTCAGCGACGACCGGTTGCGCGAGCTTGGAGCCTATTAAAGGGATGGCTCCTCACGCAGGTAGCACGGGCGGCAGCGCTTGGCAGTGCAAGGGGCTTCGTTGTTATCTTCAGTATCGGCAAGACGGCTGACAATTGCCTTATCGCCCTGATCTGGTATACTTATATCATAACAGCTCAGACCTGGGGACGGTTCTCCTCCTGGCTCCCCACTGTGTACAGGAGTAAGCTGATGTCTACACCTCATCACACTCCACTGCGCTGTTGTGTGCTCGGTGCGACCGGATTCATTGGCGGGCAGATTGCGCGTGCGGCCGTTGCGCAAGGGTGGCAGGTACGGGGGGTACGTCGCCAACCTGCCGCGGTGGGCGCCGTCGGAGACCTGGCGCTCGAATGGGTGACCGGCGACCTCAACGATCCGGCCTCACTGGTGACGGCGATGCGTGGCTGCCCTCTCGTCTTCCATGCCGCTGGTTACGATCCCAACCCCACGCTTGAGAGCAGAGAGGCTGTGCGTTACGGCGTGACCACAATGCGCAACGTGCTCACCGCAGCGGCTATGGCGGGGGTGAAGCGGGTCATCTACACCAGTTCTTTCACCACCATTGGGCCCTCGCCGGACCCGCTGCGCCTGGCCAGCGAACAGGACTTTTACGTACCAGGCTCGGTGCCCTTTCCCTATTTCGAGGTGAAGTGGGCGATGGAGATGGAGGCTGTGCGGGCTACGGTCTACGGCCTCCCGGTCGTCATCGTGGTGCCCGGCTTTGTTCTCGGCCCCGGCGATGTTAAGCCGACCAGTGGCAAGCTATTGCTGATGATCGCCCAGGGCAAACTACGTGGCTATCTCGAGGGGGAAGTCAATGTGGTGGACGTGCGCGATGTGGCGACCGGAGCGCTGGCTGCAGCCCGGCGTGGCACTCCCGGCCACCGGTATATCCTGGGTGGGCACAACCTGACCCTGCGCGAGCTGCACAATGTCATCGCCGGGCTGATAGGTCGCAAGCCCCCGACCTCCAGGCAGTCGTTAACCTTGAGCGGCAAAGAGGATATCCCCGGCAGTCACCGGCTGCAGGCCATTCGCTACTGGCGATACCTTGATACCGCTCAGGCTCGGACGGAGCTTGGTCTTTCCGAACCGCTTCCGCTGGAGCAGACCTGTCAGGATGCGCTGGCGTGGTTCCGCGAGCGAGGTATACTCAAATCATAAGATAGGGTGCGCAGATGGACTACACTTATGAAGAAATCGCTAAGATGATAGACCACTCCTTGCTCAACCCGACGCTGACGGCCTCTGATCTGGAGCACGGCATCCGGGTGGCGCTGGCCTACGATGTGGCCAGTGTCTGTATTATGCCTTACTATCTGAAGCGCTGCACTGAGCTGCTCCAGGGCAGCACCGTCAAGCCCAGCACAACTATCGGCTTTCCCCACGGTGGCCATACCACGGCCATCAAAGTCGCCGAGGCAGAGCAGGCCCTGGCCGATGGCGGCGAGGAGCTGGATATGGTCGTTAACATCAGCCAGGTGCTCAGCGAGAATTGGGATTATGTGACCTCGGATATCAGAGCAGTGCTTGAGGTGACCCATGCAGCGGGCAAGAAGCTGAAGGTCATCTTTGAAAACTGCTATCTGAACGACGCGCAGAAAATCAGGCTGTGCCAGATCTGTGGCGAGCTGGGCGCCGATTGGGTCAAAACCTCGACCGGATACGGGAGCGGCGGTGCGACCGACGCCGACCTGCGCCTGATGCGGGAGCACTCGCCCGCTCACGTCCAGATCAAGGCGGCCGGAGGTGTCCGCACGCTTGACCGGCTGCTGGAAGTGCGCGCTTTGGGCGTGACCCGCTGTGGCGCTTCGGCCACCCAGGCAATCCTGGACGAGTGTCGCAGGCGTCTGGGATTGCCGCCCATCCAGGTTTGACGAAGCAAACATGCAGGCTGCCGGGGTGAGCGGATTCCGGCAGCCTGTGCTGATCAGTTGGTTCACTGTAGCGATGCATCACCGAGTAACCCGTGACTTTGACATCTATCCACGTATTGTACGGGCCCGCAGTGCAGCCACCGTCGCCATCCGTCCACTGTTCGATCACTGCCGTTGGAACGCGGATCATCTGTATGAAGTGACCATCTTTCCCGCCGAAAACGCGGTCGGGCAGGTACACTGGGGCAATGCCCCGCCCATCCTCTGCGCGCCAACTGATGGTGTCTTGCGGATTGCTTACCACTTCGATAGCGAGCAGGAATACATCGTGCGGGTCAGGGCCAGCGGCGATGAGCCGCGCCAGGCCCTCGAGTTCCGTCTCTACGCCCTGGAGGCAGACCTGTTCGCGCGCCGGCCCTACAAAGGCGATACCCATCTGCACAGTTGTCGCTCCGATGGCCGGGAGTCGCCCGCCTATGTGGCGGCGGCCTGTCGGCGTATTGGGCTGGACTTCATGGCCATCACCGATCATCGGCTTTATGCACCGTCTCTGGAGGCGGCCCGCGCCTTTTCCGGCCTCGCCCTCGACCTGCGCATTTATCCAGGCGAAGAAGTGCATCCGCCCGATAACCGCGTCCATATCGTCAACTTTGGCGGGCGTTTCAGCATCAGTGAGCTGTTCGAGACCCCTGAGTATCGCGCGGGCGTGGCGGCCATCGAGGCGAGGTTGACGGACTTTCCGGCAGGGGTGGACCGCTATCCGTATGCCTCGTGCGTCTGGTGTTTTGACCAAATCCGTCAGGCTGGAGGGCTGGGGATATTTTGCCATCCCTACTGGTTCTATGAGCACCGTTACGATCTGCCCCAGACGCTGTGCACCCTGCTCTTTGAGCGGCAACCCTACGACGCGCTGGAACTCATCGGCGGATATCAGTGGTACGAGAGTGAATCGAACAGCCTGCAGGTCGCGCGCTACTGTGAGGAACGTGCGCACGGCAGGCGCATCCCTATCGTCGGCGCCAGCGATGCCCACGGCTGTGACACCGGTGAACTCTTCGGCTGGTTTTACACCATTGTCTTCGCGCCCACTCCGGAGTTGCCCGATTTGATCGCGGGCATCAAGGAGTTGTACTCGGTCGCCGTCGAAGCGCGGCCCGGCGAGGTGGTGCGCGTATACGGGCCGTTTCGGTTGGTGAAGTACGCTCACTTCCTGATACGCGAAGTACTGCCGTTGCACGACGAACTATGCTTCGAGGAGGGACGGGTGATGCTGGCGTATCTGGCCGGGGAGGAAGGTGCGGCGGAGACGCTGCGCTCTATGGCAGGCCGCACCGCCAGGCTGTATGAACATCTCTGGCAACGGTAGGGGAGCCCGGGGTTCGGGGGTGGGGGGGGTTGGAGGTTAGGAGCTATGGAGAGGATGGCATTAGAGGAGGAAAAGGAGTGCAGGGGAACACGGGCTGCCCTGATATTCCGCGTCTTGCATTGGCTGGTGGGCCTCGGAGCGCTGCTCTGGCTGTTATGGCGCAGCGGGTCTAAGCCTCACCGTCTTTCCTATCCCTGCCAGCGCCTGGCGGCGGCACATGCCGCTGCCTTCCTTACCTTTCAGGTCGCCGACCTGGTTAGACTCTTCTTCCCGGCGCGGCCGCTGGGAATGCTGGCGTTGCTGCTGACTCTTCTGCTGTCCGCCAGTACGGCTGCATCGTCCCCTTCAGCGTTCGTGGCCAGCAGTCCAGACCTGCCAGGCTGGACCTCGCCCACTGCTATCTCGAACGTCTTCGTCGTCACCCACGTCCCTGAGCCACAGTATAGCCTCCAGAGCGGACGGATACCGGCCGGCGTTGCCCCCGACGCTGCGCTGCGCGACGCCGGTGTGGATACGCTGGTTGCGCTGATGGAAGCCAATGGCGACTATTTCTACCGCACCGCCGCTCATCCTAATGGCCTGTTCGGCCCCGACGATGTGATCGTGATCAAGGTCAACAACCAGTGGGATAGGCGAAATGCGACGAACTCCGATGTGTTGAAAGGCGTCATCTACCGACTTGTCAAACACCCGGAAGGTTTCAGTGGGGCTGTCATCGTCGCCGAAAATCCCCAGGGCACCAATGAGGACTGGTACAATGAACCGGACGGCAACATCAACTCCCAGTTCCGTGATCAATCCTACCAGGAGGTAACCCAGGCTTTCGCCAGGCAGGGCTATCGTGTATGTATTGCCGACTGGCGTCCGCTGAGGGAGACCTTCGTGCGGGATTATGATGCCGGGGACTCCGCCAGTGGCTACGTAGCAGAGCTGACGGATAGCAAGCTCTCGTACCCCAAGTTCCAGGTCAATTGCAACGGCCGGGTGCTGCGCATCAGTATGAAGAAGGGCATTTGGAACGGCACCTCGTTCGACAACGAGCGGCTGAAGATGATCAATCTGCCGGTGCTCAAGCGACACAGTTCGGCCTGGGCGACGATCGCCGTCAAGAACTACATCGGCTTCATTACTACCGCTGGAAGCAACCGCTGGGTCAACCCCAGTCATCTTCATTGCTGGCTGTTGAGCCTGCCCGTCAGTCCTTTCGAGGGCAGGTGCACCACCCAGAGCCAGGAGTATGGGCTGCTGGGGCGGCAAATGGCGCGCATTCGCCGTGCGGACCTCGACATCGTAGACGCGATATGGGTTAACCCGTGCGACAACGGCGGCTACAATTCTCGGGCGCAACGCCAGAATGTATTGCTCGCCAGCCGCGACCCCTTTGCAGTGGATTACTACGCCTCCGACTATGTGCTTTACCCGCTGGCGCTGCAGATGCCCGCAGGCGCCTGCCCGGGGGGCAGGTTGGAGAATATCAAAGCCAGCCATCGCGGGGGCACGTTCCGCACGTTCCTGATGCGCAATGCGGCCCGCATGCGTGCCGAGGGCATCACGGACATCATCACGCTCGACGACAACCTCTCCTTCGATGAGGAGCGCTTCCAGTTTAACGTCTATGTCGCTGACGCGAGGTATCCGGTCACGTCCACGCTGACGCTGCTGGCTCCCAACGGCGGCGAACGGTGGATTGCTGGCTCGCTGCAGGAGATTCGCTGGACGTCCACCAATCTGGCGGGAGGGGTGCGGCTGGAATACTCGACCGATGGTTTCAGCTCGGCGCACGAGATCGCAGCGGAGACGCCCAACAACGGCACGTTCACCTGGAGTGTACCTTATGATTACTCCGCAAATGTCGCCGTGCGGGTCAGCGCCGTAATCAGCCCCGCGATTAGCGACACGAGCGACGCGCCGTTCGCCATCACCGGACCGCGGGTGTTCACCGATTCCTTCAAGAGGGCTATCCCTGCTGCTACGCAGGGTGGGGAGATGGTCACGTACACGATCGTCCTCTACGAGGGGATCAGCGCCACAGTGCGCCTCACGGACGTCTTACCGGCGGAGTTGACCTATATCACGAATAGCGCGCGCATCGCGCCGGAGTGGAAGGGAGAGCTGGAGGTTGTGGAGGGGAGCTCGCTCTACTGGACAGGGGTCATCACGGGTGGGCAATCGGTCACAGTGACGTTCCGCGCGGCAACGGCGCCGATCACGCAACCCTGGGCCATTGTTAACCGTGCGTTCGTCTCCCGCAACAACGCACCGGCGCTGGAACTCCCGGCGCTTGTCATCCTCAACGGATGGGAGGTCTATCTGCCCGTCGTATGCGCTTCGCAGGCGTCGAACTACCCCTCAGGTAGATCGAGGTAACGGGTTTCAGGATTGGCTGTGGAGAGGGTGGTCGGGCTGATCATCGCTGTCATAGGGACGATCAGGCTGGATGCCCGGACCATTAAGGGGGACGCCAGGTCTTCGTTCGCTGCGTCCCCCCATAAAGTCTCCACTGCTGCGGGCGAGCCTGTTGGGGATGGTTCACGACGGGTTTACCCTTAAAAACCGCAAGGGCGCAAAGGCACTTAAGATATTTCGTGCGCTGTGCGGCCTGGGCGGTGTTTCACCGGGATTCCCATCCCTGCGCAGCATTGCGTGCTGCACAGGTGGCTATTTGTCAGGCCTCCGAGGTGTAACCCCGCGTTTCCCGGAATTTGAACCATCTGCCCGTTGCTTGGCGAAGCCGATTATGGTTTGTCCATCGTTTCACCTGACAGCCTAGCCATACGCTTACTGACTGGCCAATCGGGCAGTGGCTCTGTTCATGCAGTGGGCTTCCCATTTCAGCCTGCGGCAACCTTGGCGGCGATCAGGTCGCCCATCTCTCTGGTGCCGACAAGGATGGCACCTTCCTCGCGAATATCCTGAGTACGGTATCCTTCCTCCAGCACCGCCTGCACTGCCTCTTCAATCGCCTGCGCCTCCTGATCCAGCCCCAGCGAGTAACGGAGCAACATCGCCGCGCTGAGGATCGTGGCGATGGGATTAGCGACGTTTTTGCCGGCATACTTCGGAGCCGAGCCGTGGATCGGCTCGTAGAGGCCGGGCTTGTGCGCGCCGATTGCGCCCGAGGGGAGCATGCCCATCGAGCCGGCCAGCATTGAGGCCTCGTCGGTCAGGATGTCGCCGAACATATTCTCGGTCACGATGACGTCGAAGACAGAGGGATAGCGCACCAGCCGCATGGCCGCGATGTCCACGTACATGCTCTCAAACTCCACGTCCGGGTAGTCCTGGGCCACCTGGGTGGCCACCTCACGCCACAGGCGGGAGCTTTCGAGGACGTTGGCCTTGTCCACAGAGGTCACCTTTTTGCGCCGCTTCCGTGCCAGCTCGAAGGCTACGCGCACCACGCGCTCGATCTCGGGGGCGGTGTAGAACATGGTATCGTAGGCCGCTTCGACGCCGTCCACCATCTTACGTCCCCGTTCGCCGAAATACAATCCGCCGGTCAGTTCGCGCACCACCACCAGGTCCACGTCTTTGATCACTTCCGGCTTGATCGTCGAGGCGTGCAGGAGTTGTGGGTAGAGCTTAACCGGCCTGAGATTGGCGAACACTTCCAGTCCCGCGCGCAGCGCCAGCAATCCCTGCTCCGGGCGCACCGGCGCGCGCGGATCATCGTACTTGGGGTCTCCAACTGCTCCGAGAAAGACGGCGTCGGCCTGTTTGCAGGCCTGGAGCGTTTCCTCGGTCAGCGCCTGACCGGTCGCATCAATGGCGACACCTCCGATCAGGTGCTCTTCAAACTCGAACTGATGGCCGTATCTCTCCGCGACGGCCTGGAGCACTTTAATTCCTTCGGCTACTACTTCCGGTCCGATGCCATCGCCCGGAAGGGTGACGATTTTAGCTTTCATATCGCTCGTTGTCTCCTTTGGTGTTGAAGTTGATAGGCTGAACAGTGCGGTTAACACCGCTGAGCTGAGGTCGCCTGGCTGTGGTCCGGCGATGGTAAGTTTGACTGGCTTGACTGAGGCCCTGTCACTGGGGAACAGAAGAAACTGTGAGGGCACAAGTAGCCCCGCGTAGGCTCAGGCCAGAATCGCCGGGTCGAGATCCTCGGCGTGACTGTAAACCCGGATGCCTAAGCGCTCAGCGACAACCTTTGCTGGTTCATCAACCATAGGCGAAATTACCACGAGCTGAGATGCCTTCCTTCCATGCCTCTTCTCGTAGAAACGCGCCTTCCGCTCGAAAAGATACATATCCGCTTTGCTCATTGAGGACTTGATCTCGCAGATAATCAATGTCCCGTCTCGAATGATGAGGTCTAGCTCCACCTGATCAGGGCGGCCGAAAACTTCCCCTGTATCATCGTACTCGACGATATTGATTACCTCGACCTTAAATTCCTCTTCCAGAATGCCCTTCAGAGCATTGCGGAAGGATTGTTCCGTGTGCACTCCCCACCGCGCTCCCAGTGCGCCTATTGTAGTGACCATCCGCCGGATAACCCGCTGATGCTCCTCCCACTTGCGCTCGGACTCTTCGCGCATCGTGCGCAATTCTTCCTGTCTGGCCTCCCACTTGCGCTCAGACTCTTCGCGCATCGCGCGCAGTTCCTGCTGGTTGGCCTCCCACTTGCGTTCGGATTCTTCGCGCATTGCGTGCAGCGCTTGCTGGTTAGCTTCCCATCTGCGGCTGTGCTCCTCCCATTTGCGCTCGGACTCTTCGCGCATGGCGCGCAGTTCCTGCTGGTTAGCTTCCCATCTGCGGCTGTATTCCTCCCATTTGCGTTCGGATTCTTCGCGCATTGCGTGCAGCGCTTGCTGGTTAGCTTCCCATCTGCGGCTGTACTCCTCCCACTTGCGCTCGGACTCCTCTCGCATCCTGCGCAGCTCTTGCTGGTTGGCCTCCCATTTGCGCTCGGACTCTTCGCGCATGGCGCGCAGTTCCTGCTGGTTAGCCTCCCATTTACGATCCTGTATCTCGCGGTCGCGGCGCAGTTCCTCGAGCAATCTATCGAACCGGCTCTCAGTATCCTGACGATCGGCACAATGCCGGCGCGCCAGTTGCACAATAAAATCCTGCACCTCCGGGTCTTGCTGTATAATCTCCGGGAGCTCGCGCATAATGACTTGCTTTATTTGCGGCTCTTCCATCCGCACCCCCCTGCCGCTATTGTACCACACCGCAGTACTACTGCAAATGCCCCACCGGTTTCCGGGCACGAGCCCCCGGGGCGCAGGAGGTCGGTCCGTTATGCCGTGTAAACTTCCAAGCAATCCAGAGTGGCCTGTGGCGCGATGAGGGCAACAAGCTCCCAGATATGTTGGAGATGCTCACGCACTGCCTCCGCGCCAATGCCCGCAGGCGCGTAGGTGGTGAAAAGCGCCGCTCTGGTCGCAGGCGTGATCATCGTGCGTCGGTCGGAGCCGTAGATGATGCACGAGAGGATACCCTGCCCGTCGGCAATGAACATATCGCCAGGCTTGAGCACGTGCTCCTGGCCCGCGAGGTTCACAAAGCGCTCGCTGCCGCTGGCCACGTCCAGCCGCAAGGGTAGCGAGACCAGCCCCAGGTCGTGCCCGGCGGTCAGCAGCAGGTCATCCAGCTCAGCCATAAACATCGCTTCGACTAATGCTGCCACGCGCGGGATGGGCTTGCCCTTCAGCGCGATAGACTCAAGCTGCAGCAGGAGGTGATAGGTTTTATCGAAGCGCTTGTAGTAGGCCGTATAAGCCTGAATCGGCGGGAGCGCCTTGAGGTCGGCCTTGCTCTGGCCGGCGTAGCGCATGCGCAGCCGCTCCTCGAGCTCCGCTTTGCGGGCTTCCAGCGCCGGATGGTGCTCGGGATTCACAACGTTGCGCAGCGCCAGGACGCCTACCGCCGCGCCGGGGTAAACGCGCTTCCAGGTTGCGGATACGTGTAGTATGTCCGTCACTTGGCAGTATTGGCGCTCCCGCAGATCAATCCATATTCGATCGCATCCGCCAGCGCGATCCAGCTTGCCTCGATGATATTGGTCGAGGCCCCCACCGTGCTCCAGCGGCGCGTCTCGTTTTGCATATCAATCAGCACCCGCGTGGTGGCAGCCGTGCCGTGATCTCCGTCCAGGATATGCACCTTATAGTCGGCCAGGTCAAACTCGGCCAGGTGCGGGTAGGTGGGCAGCAATGCCTTGCGAAGTGCCGCATCAAGCGCATTCACCGGGCCGTTCCCCTCGGCAACGGTGTGGAAGATCTGGTCACCCACGCGTACCTTGATGGTGGCCTCGGCAAACAGCCCCCGTTTCTCGCGGTGCTCGACGACGACCATGAAGTCGAGCAGCTCAAACGGCGGTGTGTACCCGGGCCTGGCGCGGTGGAGCAGTAACTCTACCGAGGCATCTGCTCCTTCAAAGGTAAAGCCCCGGTGTTCCAGTTGTTTGATCTGTTGGAGTACCCCCGGCAGGTCTGTTATCTCCTGAGGATTGATGCCGATCTCCTCCGCCTTGCTCAGTAAATTGCCACGCCCGGAGAGTTCGGAGATCAGCACTCTGGACTGGTTGCCCACCAGCTTGGGGTCAACATGCTGGTAGCTGAGCGGGTTGTGGCGCATAGCCGCCGCGTGGATGCCCCCTTTATGGGCGAAGGCGCTGCGTCCCACGTAGGGAGCGTGCCGGTAGAGCGACTGGTTGGCGATCGAGGCCACAGCCCGGGCCACGCGCGTCAGATGGGCGAGCCGCCCCGGCGGAAGGACAGCGATGCCCATCTTCAGCTCCAGGTTGGGAATGATGGTACACAAGTCCGCGTTACCGCACCGTTCGCCGTAACCGTTCATCGTTCCCTGCACATGGGAGATGCCGGCGCGCACAGCCGCCAGGCTATTCGCCACGGCCATACCGCTGTCGTTATGCGCATGGATGCCCAGGGGAATATCGGGGAAGGCAGCGCGCACCTCCTTCGCTATAGATTCGACCTCCCAGGGCATAGAGCCGCCGTTCGTGTCGCAGAGGACCAGCGTATCGGCGCCGCCTTCCAGGGCGGCACGCAAGGTGGCCATCGCGCAGGCGGCGTCATCTTTGTAGCCGTCGAAGAAATGCTCGGCGTCGTAGATGACCTCCCGTCCATGGGACTTGAGGAAGGCCACGCTTTCCCGAATGATGCGCAGGTTCTCTTCGGGCGTGGTGCGCAGCACGTCCCGGATGTGGAGCGACCAGCTTTTTCCGACGAGGGTGACCACGGAGGTTCCTGCCTCCAGGAGAGCCTGGATGTTGGCGTCCTCCTCTGGCCGGCTTCCTGTACGGCAGGTGCTGCCGAAGGCTGCAATGCGCGTCTGCTCCAGCTCCAGATGACGCACCCTCTGGAAATACTCCACGTCCTTAGGATTGGAGCCGGGCCATCCCCCTTCGACGTAGTGTATGCCAAAGCGGTCCAGTAGACGGGTGATCTTAAGCTTATCTTCCACGGAGAGGGAGATACCCTCTGCCTGCGCTCCGTCGCGCAGAGTCGTGTCATATAGCAGGATGGGTGTAGGTGCCAACGTGTCCTCCTTCCTGAGTTACCCCTGTATAGCTAAGGTCGGACTCTACCTGTTTCTCCCTTGCAGGCGTTTTATCGTATACGGTATCAGTCCCCCGCTCTGCACGATACCCATGATGAACTCCGGGAGGGGCGAGGTATGGTACGTGCGTCCGGTACGCTCGTTGGTAATCGTCCCGGTCCGCAGGTCTACGCTCAGCCGGTCGCCGCTCTCTGTTTCGTCCACGGCCTGCGGGCATTCGAGGATCGGCAGTCCTATGTTGATGGCATTCCTGTAAAAGATACGGGCAAAGCTCCTGGCGACCACACAGGAGACACCTGCGCCTTTGATCGCCAGCGGTGCGTGTTCCCTCGAGGAGCCGCAGCCGAAATTGTCGCCGGCGACAATGATATCGCCAGCCTGCACCGCTCCGGCAAAGGTCGGGTCAATGTCTTCCATGCAGTGTTTGGCCAGCTCCTCAGGCGTGGACAGGTTGAGGTAACGGGCCGGGATGATCACGTCGGTGTCTACATTGTCTCCGTATTTCCAGACGGTACCGCTAAGCATCATTGTCAGACTCCTGGGTTACGGAATACGGAGTACGTATTCCGTGTTGCGTGTGCCGTTTCATAATTCGTCCGGGTGCGCGATCCTGCCCAGCACCGCCGATGCTGCTGCGACCGCGGGACCGGCCAGGTACACTTCGCTATCTACATGGCCCATCCGCCCGCGGAAATTGCGATTGGTGGTGCTGACCGCGCGCTCTCCAGCGGCGAGGATTCCCATATGACCGCCCAGGCAGGGGCCACAGGTGGGGGTGCTGACGGCTGCCCCCGCCTCGATGAAGGTCTCGATCAGCCCCTCGCGTAGAGCGTCGAGGTACACTTGCTGCGTGCCAGGGATGATGATGCAGCGCACATCAGGATGGACCCGGCGTCCGCGCAGGATGGCGGCAGCTATGCGCAGGTCCTCCAGTCGCCCGTTGGTGCACGAGCCGATCACTGCCTGGTCAATCCTCACCTCCCCGACCTGGCTTACTGGACGGGTGTTCTCAGGCAGATGCGGGAAGGCCACCTGCGGTTCGATAGTGCTTGCGTCAATCTCCAGCACCCGTGCGTACCGGGCATCGGGATCGGCCTGGTACTCCCGGAACGGCCGTTTGACCCGGCCGTGGACATAGGCACGGGTCGTCTCGTCGCAGGCGAACAGCCCGGCCTTGCCGCCGGCCTCTATCGCCATATTCGCCATGGTAAAGCGGCCGTCCATCGAGAGCGTATCAACCGTGGGGCCTGCGAACTCCATCGCCATATAGCGTGCGCCGTCCACGCCAATCTTGCCGATGGTGTAGAGAATCAAATCCTTGCCTCCGACCCACGGCTGCAACTGGCCGTAGTAGACAATGCGGATTGTCTCTGGCACGCGCAGCCAGGTCTGGCCGGTGGCCATCGCTACCGCGATATCGGTGGAGCCCATCCCGGTGGCAAAAGCCCCCAGCGCCCCGTAGGTACAGGTATGGGAATCGGCGCCCACCACCAGGTCACCCGGCGCCACCAGCCCCTGCTCCGGCAGCAGCACATGCTCGATCCCCATACGCCCCACATCGAAATAGTGGGGCAGGCCCAGCTCCCGTGCGAAGCGGCGTACCTGGGCACACTGTTCGGCAGATTTGATGTCTTTGTTGGGAGTGAAGTGGTCGGCTACCAGCACGACTTTTGCGGGGTCGAAGACGCGCTGGACCCCTAGCTTCTCGAACTCGCGCAAGGCAATGGGCGCGGTGATGTCGTTGGCCAGCACCAGGTCTACGTGCACCTCCACCAGGTCGCCCGGCCATACTTCCGCGGGCCCGTTCAGCAAATGATCGGCGATGATCTTCTCAGCCAGTGTGTGTCCCATTGTCCTTTATGACCTGAGTAGAAGAGCCTGGGCATCAGCCTCATAGAGGGCATAGCCATCCCATTTCAACGCCCAACTGCGCGGCTCGTAAAACTTCGCGCATACGTGATTTTCCTGCACGGTTTCCGGTTCCTCCTCCACAGCGAGGAATACCATCTCATCGCTGACCACCCATTGCGCGTCCCATCCGTGTGGGTCAATAAACTTTCCCAGACCTTTAGCGCTCATCTGACTTCCTCCTCTCAATCGGACCTCGTCTTCCCGTTCCTGGCATTAGCCGCCTCGCGCCTGGCAGCGATCAGCCGGTTCAGGGCGAACATGTATGCCTTGGCACTGGCGGTGATGATATCGGTATCGGCGCCGTGGCCGCTGAAGACACGCCGACTATCGCCGTTGACCGGCTCATCAGCCTGGATCCGTATCGTGACCCGGCCCACGGCGTCAATGCCCTCTGTCACGGCCTGCACAGAGAACTCGATCAGCTCGTTCGGCTCTTTGATGACGCGATTGATGGCCCGGTATACGGCGTCTACAGGCCCTGTGCCGTGGTCGGCGTCACAGTAGATTTCGCCGTTGGGCCCGCGGATGCGCACGGTGGCTGTGGGGATGCTGTGGTTGCCACAGCTCACCTGCACGTGCTCCAGGTGATAGGTCTCCTCGAAGAACATTTGTACCTCGTCGGCCACGATGGCTTCCAGGTCGCGCGTATCCACCGTCTTCTTCTTGTCGGCTACCAGCAGGAAACGCTGATACACTTTTTCAAATTGCTCATCGTCCAGCTCATAGCCCAGCTCGGCGAGACGGTGACGCAGGCCGTGACGGCCGGACCGCGCCGAGAGGATGATGGCTGAATCGGGCACGCCGACATCGCGGGGGTTGATGATCTCGTAGGTCGTGCGCTCCTTCAGCACACCATCCTGGTGGATGCCCGAGGAATGGGCGAAGGCATTGGCCCCGACGATGGCTTTGTTCGGCTGCACCGGGATGCCGGTCAACTGGCTCACCAGCCGGCTGATGGGGTAGATGCGGCGCGTATCTATCCTGGTATCCACCCGGAAGATGTCCCGGCGGGTTTTGAGCGCCATCACTACTTCCTCGAGCGAGGGGTTGCCTGCTCGCGCACCGATGCCGTTGACGGTCACCTCGACCTGGCGTGCGCCGTTGAGCACACCGGCCAGCGTATTGGCCGTCGCCATCCCCAGGTCGTTGTGACAATGGACGGAAATGATAGCGCGGTCAATGTTGGGCACGTGCTCACGGATGCCACGGATCAGTGCCCCGAACTCGTCCGGGGTGGTATAACCGGTGGTATCGGGGATATTAACGACCGTCGCGCCAGCGTCAATGACCGCTTCCAGTACCTGGTAAAGATACTCGGGGTCGGCCCGGCCGGCATCTTCCGCGTAGTACTCCACGTCCCCCACAAATTTCCTGGCATATTTGACCGCTTCCACCCCCTGTTCCAGCGCCTTCTCGCGGGTGGTGCGGAGTTTGTATTTGATGTGGATATCGGAGACGCCCAGCCCGGTATGGATACGCGGATAGGCTGCGTCTTTCAGCGCCTCGGCGGCCGCGTCAATGTCCTGTTTATTGGCACGCGTCAGACCACAGATGACACAGTTGCGGATCTCCCGCGCGATACGTTGCACAGCCTTAAAGTCGCCTGGAGACGAGATAGGGAACCCGGCCTCGATCACATCCACCCCCATCTCCTCCAGAGCACGGGCGATCTCCAGCTTCTCGTCCACGTTGAGCGCTGCCCCTGGCGATTGCTCGCCATCCCTCAAAGTGGTGTCGAATACGATAACCCTGTCCTCAATATTAACCCCACTCTCGTCCATAGCATCATCCTCCTGAACTGTTGCGTACTCCGTGTTGCGTATTCCGTGTTGCGTATTCCGTGCTTGCGTATTCCGTGCTGCGTATTCCGTGTTGCGTATTCCGTGCTGCGTATTCCGTATTCGCGCTTCCTCACGGAACACGGAACACGGAATATGGAATACGGAACACGGAACACGGAACACGGAATACGGAATACGGAACACGGAACACGGAACACGGAACACGGAATACGGAATACTCTTCACCCCCTCTTCCAATTCTCCGGCCTGAGCGCCCGCACCGCCGCACCTGCACGCCACATCTCCGACTCGCGCATCTCGCGCAGCTCGGCTTCCAGCTTCTCCTTGTAGTCAGGGGCACTGTTGGCCTTGAGCACGATGGCCGTTTCCCGGCCGGAAACGACGCTCTCATACAGCCGATCGAACACCGGCTCCACTGCTTTGCGGAACTCGTGCCGCCAATCCAGCGCGCCGCGCTGCGCCGTCGTCGAGCAGTTGGCATACATCCAGTCCATTCCGTGCTGGTCAACCAGCCGGATGAGGCTCTGGGTCAGCTCCTCGACCGTCTCATTGAAGGCTTCGCTGGGCGAGTGGCCATGCTTGCGCAGCAGGTTGTACTGAGCCTCCATAATGCCGGCCAGCGCGCCCATCAGCACACCGCGCTCGCCGGTCAGGTCGCTGTAGACCTCCTTCTGGAAGGTGGTCGGGAAGAGATATCCCGCACCGATAGCGATCCCCAGCGCCAGCGTGCGCTCCAGGGCGCGGCCGGTGTAATCCTGATATATGGCGTAGCTCGCGTTGATGCCGCTGCCGGCCAGGAAATTGGCACGCACGCTACGTCCCGATCCCTTGGGCGCGACCATAATCACATCCACGTATTCGGGTGGGACCACACCGGTCTGGTCGCTGTAGACGATGGAGAAGCCGTGCGAGAAGTAAAGCGCATCGCCTTCCTTAAGGTGTGGCTTGATAGTGGGCCAGGTAAGCATCTGCGCCGCATCGGAGACCAGATACTGGATAATCGTACCGCGCTCTGCCGCCTCCTCGAGTGGGAAGAGCGTCTTGCCCGGCTCCCAGCCATCGGCGACAGCCCTGTCCCACGCGGCCTGGTCGCCCGGCCACTGCCCGACGATGACGTTGATGCCGTTATCGCGCATGTTGAGCGATTGGGCCGGGCCTTGCACACCGTAGCCCAGAACAGCCACCACTTCGTCCTTGAGCACCTCACGTGCCTTTTCCAATGGGAACTCATCCCGCGTCACCACTTCTTCGATCACACCACCGAAATCTATCTGTGCCATTGTGTCGCTCCTTTGTCCACAAGAGTTTGGGGTGAGCCTCACCTGGAGGTGGCCTCACCAGATTTGCCATTGCCTCCGCGCACCATGGCCACACGGCCAGTGCGTGCCATCTCCTCGATGCCGAAGGGTCGGAGCAGGTCAATGAGCGAGTTGACCCGATCCTCTGGCCCGGTGATCTCGATGGTCAGCGATGTCGCCCCCACATCTACCACCCTGGCGCGGAAGATGTTGACCAGCTCAACGATCTCGGAGCGGGTGCCGTGAGCTGCCTTCACTTTGATCAACGCCAGCTCGCGCACCACCGTCGGCATATTGGTGACATTCCACACCTGAGTGACGTTGACCAGCTTCTCCAGTTGCTTGACCACCTGGTCTACCACCCGCTCGTCGCCGTTGACGACGATGGTCATACGGGAGATGCCAGGGGTCTCGCTGTGGCCGACCGAGAGGCTCTCGATGTTATAGTTACGGCGGCGAAACAGCCCCGACACCCGATTCAGCACCCCCGGTTTATCTTCCATCAAAGCGACCAATGTGTGTTTCATCTGTCCTCCCTTCAAACCTCTTCAGTTTCTAACGGTCTGCGAATCATATTACAGATTGGCGAGCCAGGAGCGACCATCGGGTACACGTTCTCCTCCTGCTCGATGAGGAAATCAATCAGGAACGGTCCTGGGGTAGCCAGGGCTTGTTGAATGGCCGGCACAACCTCGGCCTTCTCGCACACCCGCAGGCCAGGGATGCCATAGGCCTCGGCGACCTTGGCGAAATTCGGCCCCAGCAGCGGCGTGCCGGAGTAACGCCCCTCGAAGAACAATTGTTGCCACTGGCGCACCATGCCCAGGTAGCCATTGTTGAGGATAGCTATCTTAAGGGGCAGCTTCTCCTGCACCACCGTTGCCAGTTCCTGGATGTTCATCTGGAAGCCACCATCGCCTGCGGTAACCCATACCTGCTGATCGGGCCGGGCCATCTGTACACCGATCGCCGCCGGGAGGGCGAAGCCCATCGTCCCCAGCCCGCCGGAAGAGATCAGCCCGCGCCGCCGGTGGTGGAAGAAATACTGGGCCTCCCACATCTGGTTCTGTCCCACGTCCGAGACCACAATCACCTCACCCTCGGTGGCCTGCCAGATCTGACGCACCACATACTGGGGGAGCAGCCTGTTATCGGTCTCCCGGTTGAGGATATCCCGCCTGGCCGAATCCAGCCGCCACTCCTGGATACACTCCAGCCACTCCGCGTGGTCAGCCGGCTCCACGAGCGGCACCAGCGCTGGCAGAACCTCCCTCAGG
This sequence comes from Anaerolineae bacterium, assembly GCA_026418995.1. Taxonomy (GTDB): domain Bacteria; phylum Chloroflexota; class Anaerolineae; order B4-G1; family B4-G1; genus JAOAAG01. The sequence continues at coordinate 4,137 of JAOAAG010000213.1, read as the reverse complement.
TCACCGGCCACCGCCAGGTCTGGCCGAACGTTCTTGCCCAGCTCCGCCGCGTCCACATCCACGTGCACGATACGGGCCTGCCGGGCGAAGTGACTGACAGGGCCGGTCAGCCGGTCATCGAAGCGACACCCCAGCGAGACGATCAGGTCAGCATTGCTCAGGGCCATATTGGTGTGTGCCTCCCCGTGCATACCGCCCATCCCAAGGCACAGTGGATGCGTCTCGGGGATCGAGCTGATGCCCAGCAGCGTAGTGACGACCGGTATACGGGCCTTCTCGACCAGTTCCAGCAGCGCATCCTCCGCGCCGGCCAGGATCACCCCATGGCCTGCGATAATCAGCGGTTTGGTCGCGGCGTTAATCATCTCGGCGATCTGCCGGATCTGCTCGACGGGCACGGGGCGGGGCAGGCGGTAGCCTGGCAGATTGACCTCATCCGGGTAGACATATTCTGTCTGTGCAGCCTGGACATCCTTAGCGATGTCAATGAGCACCGGTCCGGGCCTGCCGGTACGCGCGATGTAGAAGGCCTCTTTGATCACCGTCGCCAGCTCCCTCACATCGGTGACCAGGTAGTTGTGCTTGGTGATGGGGAGCGTGATGCCAGTGATATCTACCTCCTGGAAGGCATCGGTGCCGATGAAAGGGGTAGCGACCTGTCCGGTAATCGCCACCACAGGTGAGGAGTCCATATAGGCCGTGGCCAGGCCGGTAACCAGGTTAGTCGCGCCGGGGCCGGAGGTAGCCATACACACACCGACCTGGCCGGTAGCGCGGGCGTAGCCGTCGGCTGCGTGCGCTGCTCCCTGTTCGTGGCGCATCAGCACGTGGTGAATCGGATAATCGGGGAGGGCGTGATAAAGATGGATCACCGCGCCCCCGGAAATGCCGAAGACGGTCTTGACCCCTTCTCGCACCAGGCTCTCCCACACAATTTGAGCTCCTGAGAGTTTCACACCTTCCTCCTTGCCCTAAACATTCTTCTAAAAAACTGAAGCCGCCCGGTTGGGCGGCTTCCATTTAGCTTGGCTGGCATTAGCTGCACTCAGACTACGGATGCCATCCCAACCGACCGTGGCTCTTGCCAAGCAAGAGCACGACGACAACAATAATAAGCGCAATAAGCAGGCCCAACAGTCGTCGGCCGGCCAGGAGGCACTTACGAATGGTCAGAGCTGAGAAGTCGGAACTCATCGCTATCCCTTTAAAACGATTTGAGCCGCCCTGTTGGGCGGCTCGTAACATTCACAGCACCAGGCCTGCCCAACAGGCTAGCAGCTCTCACCAACGATAATAAGGGAGAGCAGCACGTTGGACAGGATAATAACCCGATTACTGGGCGCTGCGTTTCTATAACCAGTCTGCATCAGACTCCTACCTGCTCACCGGAGCTGCTATTATTATACACGGATTGCTCTAATTGTCAAATGTGCGCCGTTCCCCACTCCTGGGATAACTCTTGCTAGAGTGACCGTTGTCTTTGTTGACGCTACGGTGGGATGTGGTAATATACCTCTGTCCGGCGCGAAGATAGCGCAGCAGGTGAAGTGTTATGGTCATGGTTAAACTGGGGGGCTCACTCATCACCGATAAGGGCCGGGCCTGGACCGCCCGTTATGAGGTGATCGCCCGCCTGGCACGCGAGGTGCGTCAGGCTATTGATATTCTCCCTGGGCTGACGATCCTCCTGGGCCACGGCTCCGGCTCCTTCGGCCACTGGGCGGCTGCCCCCTATGGCACAAGGCTTGGTGTACATACCAGTGCCCAATGGCGAGGATATGCCGAGGTATCCGCCGCTGCAGCTCGCCTCAATCGCATCGTCACTGACGCTTTTCTCGAAGCTGGCGTTCCGGTGCTGAGCCTGCAACCCTCTGCCTCTGCTCGCTGTTGTGACGGTGTGCTGGAGTACCTGGATACGCGGCCCATCCAGGCAGCCCTGAGCCATGGCCTGGTTCCGCTCGTCTATGGCGATGTCGCGTTCGACGCAGTACGCGGCGGCACCATCATCTCCACGGAGGATATCTTCATCTTCCTGGCTCGCGCGCTTGACACACCCCGCCCCACCCGCATCTTGTTGTTAGGAGAAGTGGACGGTGTGCTGGATGAAAAGGGCACCGTGATCCCTCACATTTCCCCGCCCGACCTGCCTGCTCTGCGTGCTGTGCTGGGGGGAGCTCAGGGCGTGGATGTGACCGGCGGCATGGTGGATAAAGTGACGCGTATGCTTGAGCTGGTGAGGGAGTATCCCGAAATACAAGTTCACATTATGAACGGCAAGAGCCCCGGCCTGCTGACCTGCGCACTACTTGGAGAAAGGACGCCGGGCACTTGTATCTCCGGCTGATATGGTCTCGATAATACTGGAGGAGACGGAGCCTGGCAATTGCAGAATACCTGAACTTCGGGTATAATAGTAATCAGATTCCCTCAGAAGCCCAGGGGCGTTGTCTAACAAACTCGCTACTCCCTGGCAAAGGATTCATCTCAGCTCCATTACAGCATGTGACCGGGGAAGGGAAAAGGGGCAGGTGTCTGGATGTGGCGCCTGATGCAGCATTGCTGTGACCCCGTACCCAGCTCTTATTGGCGCTTTATCCGGCCGGATCCAGGCTACGCGGTATCCCTTGCGCGATTGAGGACCTCGTCGAACTCCCCCTATCGTCCGGCCCAGATCTTTTAACCAGCGATGCCTACTCCCGATCGCGGGAAGGGGGGGCATGCGGTTGGCACAGGAGGTGGGTATGCCATTACGCCAAGGACAGACGGTTAGCAACCGCTACAGGATCGTAACGCTGCTGGGGCAGGGCGGTATGGGAGCAGTCTACCGGGCGTGGGATACGAGGCTGGATATCCCGGTTGCGCTCAAGGAGATGGTTCCTCAGCCGGGGCTGGACCCGCATACCCTCGCCGGGCTCTACCAGCAGTTCCGCCAGGAAGCACAGGTGCTGGCGCGTTTGTATCACCCCAACCTGGTGCGGGTAGGTGATTTCTTCGAGGAGGAAGGCAATGTCTACCTGGTGATGAATTTCGTCGAGGGGGAGAGCCTCGGGGCGATGATCGCCAGGGTGGGACCGCTGCCCGAAGCGCAGGTGCTCATGTGGGCCGGCCAGCTTCTGGATGCGTTAGCCTACTGCCACAGCCAGGGGATCATCCACCGGGACATCAAGCCCCAAAACGTCATCATCACCCCCTCCACCGTCCCGGTGGCGGCACAAGGAGGAGGGCGGGCGGTGCTGGTGGACTTCGGGCTGGTGAAGTTATGGGACCCGCGGGACCCACGCACCCGGACGGCGATGCGGGGCATGGGGACGCCGGAGTATGCACCACCGGAGCAATATGATGTGGGGCTGGGCCACACCGATCCCAGCTCTGATATTTACAGCCTGGGGGCTACCCTTTACCATGCTCTCGCAGGACATGCCCCACCTACGGCAACGATGCGCATGGCCGACCCGGAACAGTTCCAGCCCCTCCGCAAAGTCGCGCCCTGGGTCAGCCCCAAGACGGAAGCGGCGGTCGCCCGGGCGATGGAGATCCCCCGCTCGAAACGCTTCGCCAGTGCTGCGGAGATGGCCCAGGCACTGGGGGTCCCCGTGCCCACCTGGAGCCGTGAAGCCACCACCGTGCCCGCTATGCCGGTACACCCTGCCAGGCCATCTCAGCCCCTGCCGGTACCGCCGCTTGTCGTGTCGCAGCCCACGGCGCTTCCGGCCCGTCGTCCGCCTGTGTGGGTGTGGGCGCTGGGGGGAGGGGTTACTATGCTATTTGCAGCAGGGTTGCTGGCCTGGGGACTGGTCGCGCTGGGTGACAGGATGCGAGTGACTCCCACCTCTGCTCCTGCGGCCCAGGTGACCACGGCTGCTCCCCTGCCCAAGGGCATCATAGAGAAAACAGCCACCCCATCCCGGACGCCGACGGCCACCGCCACGCGCAGGCCTACCCAGACGCCGACAATGACCAGGACGGCGGAGGCGACAGCAACCATGACTGCGACCGCAACCCCTACTCTCACGCGCACCAGGCCTCCTTCAGCGACCCCGACACGTGTCATGCCCTCGCCGACGCCGGTATCGCCAACGGCGCCGCCACCCACGCCGTCACAAGGGGAACAGCCACCGCTGTCTCTTATACACATCT
>JAOAAG010000186.1 GCA_026418995.1 Anaerolineae bacterium | reverse complement strand
AGATGTGTATAAGAGACAGGCCATGTTGTTTGAGTCGGGTATCCCGTTCCGCTATCTGGTGCTCACGGCGGTGGGGGGAGTGATTGCGCTCTACGGCTTCTGGCGGCTGGCGGAGTTACAGGAGTTCGAGTATATGCACAAGCGCATCTGGGGTTTTCTCAACCCCGGCAGCGATCCCAACGTCGCCTATCAGCTCAGACAGGCCGCCATCGCCATCGGTTCAGGCGGTATATGGGGAAAAGGGTTTGCTCAGGGCACGCAGAGCCAGTTGCGTTACCTGCCGGTGCGACACACCGATTTCATCTTCGCTGTGATCGCGGAGGAACTGGGATTTGCCGGCGTGCTGCTCCTTTTCCTGCTTTACCTGGTCCTGTTCTTGCGTCTGCTGCGCGTGATCCTGCTCGCACCGGATGTGTACGGAAAAATGCTGGCTACGGGTACTCTGGCGATGATCCTGTTTCAGGTGGTGGTCAACGTGGGGATGAATCTGGGGATGTTGCCGGTAGCAGGACTCCCGCTCCCCTTCATCAGTTACGGGCCGGCTGCGCTCCTGACGACGATGATCGGCATCGGCCTGGCCGAAAACGTGGTGATGCGCCATCGCCAGGCGGAATTTTGACGCTGTCCACACCTTGCCGTCCGCGCGAGTTGAACCGTAGAATGGAACTGCCAGACGCACAGGTCCTTCAGCTTTCTTTTATGCTTCTGACACCCTTTGCGGTTTTTGACAGGTGCTGTCTGGTAATTTAACATCTTGAACACCTGGTGTAGCGGCTCGGCGGAAACTTAGGATGGGTTGTTCTCTAGTGTTGGTGGGTGGGCGACGGCACTGCCGTCGCCCACCCGGCAGTGCCGTCGCCCACTCGCAATGCCGTCGCCCAGCCACACTGCTGTCGCCCACCCGGCAGTGCCGTCGCTCACCCGGCGATATCCCCCTGTCTACAGTAGATTGTTCAAGATGTGAGGGTACAGCACAGTTTTTAACAGGTGCGTGCAAAGGGAACCTCGCGCCCTTAGACTGCGAGGCTGGGGTGTGCCCAGAAGTAGTGAGCCGAAGGGGGGTCAAAATGGCTGCTAAAAAGATTCTGATGCTGGTGGGTGACTTCGCGGAGGATTATGAGGTGATGGTGCCATTCCAGGCACTGCAGATGGTCGGACATACTGTCCACGCCGTCTGCCCGGGCAAGAAGGCAGGGGAAAAGGTACGCACGGCCATCCACGACTTCGAGGGAGACCAGACGTACAGCGAGAAGGTGGGCCACAACTTCACTCTGAACGCCACCTTTGACGAGGTGGATGCCGCGCAGTATGACGCGCTGCTGATTCCCGGCGGGCGGGCACCGGAGTATATCCGCCTCAATGACAAGGTGATCGCGATGGTCAAGCACTTCGCAGAGGCCGATAAGCCCATCGCAGCCATTTGCCATGGCCCGCAGGTGCTGGCCGCCGCCGGTGTTCTCGCGGGCAAGCAATGCTCTGCGTATCCCGCCGTGGGGCCGGATGTGAACAACGCGGGCGGGACGTGGGTTGACGTAGGCTATACTGAGGGCCTGGTGGACGGTAAACTGGTCACAGCAGCCGCCTGGCCGGCCCACCCCGACTGGCTGGCTAAATTCCTGGAGGTACTCGGCACGAAGATCGAACTGTAAGGCGCACAACGGTGACCGGCATCTCAGATGCCGGTCACCACAAAGTGACACAACCGCTCCATCGCTTCCCGCACCTGTTCCCCCGGCGCGGTAACGGAGATGCGGATATACCCCTCGCCGGCTGGCCCGAAAAACGTCCCCGGCGCCACCACCACTCCTGTCTGCTCCAGCAATGCCAGCGCAAACTGCTCCGATGGCCACCCCTGTGGCACACGTGCCCAGACGTACAGGGAGGCACGCGGGCGCCTCGCTGCTATCCCGGCCCTGCTCAGGGCCTCCAGAATAATCTCCAACCGCTCCTGATAGACGGCGTTGCGCGAGGCAATCCAGGCCGGATCGGTGGCCAGCGCTTGCGCTGCTCCCTCCTGCACCGGATGGAACATCCCGGAATCTACATTCGATTTGACCGTCGCCAGCGCTGTGATGGCTTCGGCATTGCCCACTGCCATCCCCACCCGCCAGCCCGGCATGTTGAACGTCTTGGAGAGGGAGTTGAATTCCACGGCTACTGCTTCGGCGCCGGCCACCTGGAGGATGCTGGGCGCCATATAGCCGTCGTATCCCACATCGCAGTAGGGAGCATCGTGGCACAGCAGGAGGTTGTAACGATGGGCAAAGTCCACCGCCCGCGTGAAAAAGTCGAGATCAGCCGTCGCGCCGGTGGGATTGTTGGGGTAATTGAGCCATATCAGCGTGGCACGCCCGGCGATTTCGCCAGGGATGGCGTCGAAATCGGGGAGAAAATCGTTCTCCTCCAGCAGCGGGAAGGTGTACACCTCAGCGCCGGCCAGAAGCGCCCCCATCGCGTAGGGGGCGTAGCCCGGATCCGGCACCAGCACCAGATCGCCGGGGTCCAGGCAGGCCATGGCCATATGGACGATTCCCTCTTTAGAGCCGATAAGTGGCAGGACCTGCGTATCGGGGTCGAGGGTCACGCCGAAGCGCCTCTCGTAGTAGTCGGCGATGGCCCGCCGCAGCGCCGGCAGGCCACGGTAACTGGAGTACCCGTGGTGGTGCGGACTACGGGCAGAGCGGGCCAGGACCTCGATGACCTCGTCCGGCGGGGGCAGGTCAGGGTCTCCCATGTCCAGGCGGATCACGTCCAGGCCCCGCTTGCGGGCTGCCTCGACATAGCCAGACCAGCGTGCAAAAGGGTAGGGAGGAAGAGCGGCCAGACGTTTGGTTGGCTTCATTGTGCACCGTCCAGATGGTCAAGCAGCGCAGTCAATCCCAGCAGGTAGCTGCGCCAGCCGAAGCCGCAGATTTGTCCCACACACACCGGCGCGATGAGCGAGATGTGGCGGAACGGCTCGCGGGCATGGATGTTGGAAAGGTGGACTTCGATATACGGCAGGTCGACGGCCGCCAGCGCATCACGAAGTGCTACGCTGGTGTGCGTATAGCCACCCGGATTGATGATGACGAAACTGACGCCTTCGGAGCCGGCCGCCTGTACAC
>JAOAAG010000155.1 GCA_026418995.1 Anaerolineae bacterium | reverse complement strand
AGCCGTGACCACGCGGACCGCCGCGTTGCAGTCGCTCACGGCTGAACAACAGGCCGGGATCGCTGCCCTCTTCAGCGTGGACGACGATGGCGACGGGCTGACCAACACCGAAGAATACTGGTGGTGTACCGACCCGCTGAACCCCAACAGCGATGGCGACGCACAGGGCTACACCGACGGCCAGGAGGTGCGGGCGCTGCTCGACTTCACCTTGCCGCGTAACGTGCGCTGGGGTTACGGCCCGCCCTTCGGCCCGCCGGCCGCCTGGCCCAACTTCAACGACCGGAACGGCACCCATGTCAATGTGTGCAACGACGGCGACTATGACACCATCCCCGATTACGCCGAGGTCTACATGGTGGGCACGCGTGTGCCGGAGGAGTCCACCGATCGCGACAAATTCGACGACGGCCAGGAGCTTTTCGGGATCACCTTCTGCCCCGGCGCGCCGACCAACTGCGGCTACGGCAGCTACCCGGCGGTCGAGTACTGGAACTTCATCCAGGCCCGCGTGCCCGACTGGGTGCTGCCGCCCGGCGACAACCCGCTGGTGGCGGCCTTCCCCATGCCCGAGGTGTACGTGACCCCCGGCTCCTGGCGCGTGGAGCGGGTGACTACCATCACCACGACCGAAGGGCAGATGACCCAGACGAGCCACACCTACGAAACCAGCGTGACGCGCGGGCAGAGCAGCAGCATCGCCGACACGGTGACGTGGAACAATTGGGAGGAGGTGTCGCAGGCTATCGAAACGCCGCTTGCTGTGAGTGCCATGTCTGCGAACGGTGTGCAAACATGCGAACCGGCTGGATCGCTTAAGTGTCGTGTCTGGGGAGGAGTAAAGATCGTTGGCGGTGCATTGGGCCTTGGTCTTGCCGGCTTGGCATGTACAAGCCTTATAGGATGCACCGTTGGGGGTGTTGCTGCCATTCCTCTTTCGAAGTTGGTTGAGGGAGGATGGAGTGATCTGACCGGCAAGAATCAAGTGCAAGCCAATTATCCTATCAATATCTACAATAACAACACAAACATAGCCAACGCTTCAGCAAGTGCCAATGCCCAGGCCTCGGCTATGGTGGTCAATAACATTGACTTCCAAGGCGTTGTCAATTCTCTGGATGGCGTACAGTACGCCATTAACCGCCAAGGTGAACTCCTCGCTCGCGGCCTGTATGACATCAGCTACCAGCTTTCCCGTCCCCGCTACACCGAGACCCGCACCAGCGGCCGCTCCTGGGGCGGAGCGCAGACAACGACCCACGAGGAGTACGAGGAACACACCATCGCCGAGGGCCAGGCCTTCACCACCGGCCAGAACTGGAGCACAGCTTGGGCCGTGGACTCCAGCCATGCCGCCGACCTGACCTTCGAGTTCTCCGTTAAGAACACCGGCACCGAGTACGCCCGCGAGCTGACCGGCATCGTCATCAACGTCTACATCGGCGACGACACCAGCCCATCCATCTCCTACCCCGCCTGGCAGAAGTTCCCGGGCGGCAAGCTGGAGAACCTCTTCCCCGTCGGCCCCAACACGCCGCCCGGCCAGTTCAGCACGCGCACCTTCACCACCGACCACATCCCCCTCTCCCTGGAGCAGATGAAGCGCATTGACCTGGGCGAGCGGCTGACGGTCAAGGTGGAGAGCTACAGCTTCGGCGCGGACGAGCTCTTCTACCGCAACGCGGTCCAGGGCGGGGTGACCGTCTTCATCGAGGACGGCGTGGAGGACGGCGATGAGTCGGTGGACTCCTACGTGATCCCCACCTGGGGCGTCGAGAGCGTGCAGGACGTGCTGACCCGCTACTTCCCGGCCGGCTACGATGCCGAGGGCAACCTCAACGCGCTGTGGACGCCGGAGTTCGACGGGATCAACCCGCCGGCCTGGCGCGAGCACTACCTCTCCGACATCGCCTGGTGGAACGTCTATTTCACCCAGGCCGATGCGGGCGATACGCCGCTGCGTGACCTGCCCAGCCAGGCCGGCTCGGCCATCCTCTTCCGCTTCAACCGCGACTCGGATCGGGACGGCTACAACGACCGCGCCGAGTTCCGCTACTACTGCGCCCTGCCCGCCGATCATCCCGACCGGCCGCGCTGCGCCGACGCGCACCTGCGGCCGGAGGTCCATCCCCAGCCGGAGGTGGCGGCCGGCTACGTGGCCGAGCGCAGCGGCAACGTGGTGACGGTCAAGCTGGCCGTGCAAAACACTGGCACCTTCGATGCTTACGGCATTGATGCGGTGATGTACTCGCCCGACGATACCACCACCATCGGCAACAACACGGTGGGCGGCAACGGCCGCGTGCGGCCCGGCCACCAGGTGGCGGTGGGCAGCCTGATCAAGCCGCCCGACCTGAGCGGTTGGGGCGCGTCCACGGCCAAGCCCTATGCCGGCGGGCAGTTCACCGGCGCAGCCGATCGCACCTTCACCTTCACCGCGGAGACGGCCGGCGTGGTAGGCCAGGGCAATACCTCCGTGCGCTGGAGCGACGGCGCAGGCGGCGGGGGAGTGATCCCTCTGGGCAGCAGCTACCACGCGCCGCTGCCGGTGGACGTGGCGCAGGGGGTACAGGTGGGCTTCAACACGGGGACGATCGTGCCGGGCGCCCGCTTCACCGTGCAGGCGCTCACCCCGCGCGACACCTTCACCTATACGGTCAACAGCGACCCATACACCCCGCCCGTGATCGTGGTCAGCTACAGCGATCCACAGGGCAGCCACCGCTTCGTGACGCCAGTCGAGCTGCCCCGCCTCGACGCGGGTATCCCGGCCGGCCAGATGCTCGACGGGCTGAAGCTCGACATCGTGACCCCGGCGGCGTTCAACCCGGCCGGCGCCAACACGACCCACCTGGTGGTCAACAGCCCGCATCCGGTCACGATCCGTGGCGGCCATCTCTACCTGAACTTCGTCTCCGACGGCAAGCGGGTATTGGAGAAGGCCTACACCCTGGACATCCCGCCCGGCCCCACCGTCTTCCCCGCCGGGTGGTCCGTGAGCGAGTTCTCGGCCGACTACCATCCCGACGGCGACAACCTGCTGATCGCTTTCTGGACCGACAGCGAGGGCAACATCATTGACTCGGCCGCCCGGCCGCTGTCGTCCTTCCAGGCCGACCCCAGGCCGCAGTTTGTAATGGACGAGGGCGCCCTAACCTGGGACTTCGGCACCGCGCAGCAGGGCACGCTCCTCAAGCGCAGCTTCGGCCTGGCCAATATCGGCTTCGGCGACCTGAAGGCGATGCTGGTGAGCAGCGGCGGTCGCTGGGACAAGAGCGTGAACAGCCTGACCTCCAATTGGATTGATACGGGCATCTCCGTCCAGAACGGCGAGGCGGTGGGCATCCGCGCCGGTGGAACAGTCTGCTACGGGAGCGGCGGCACGGACCTGTGTTATGGCCCTAACGGCCGGGGCGGTTCGGCGGCCAGCAACTGGTTGGCGCCGGGCCTGCCGGAACTGAGCCTGGTGGCGAAGGTCGGCAACGGCGCGCCCTTCTTCGTCGGCGCCTACACCGTGGTCACGGCTGACCGCAGTGGCCGGCTCTACCTGGCCACCAACGACTGCAACGGCTGCTACGGCGACAACGGCGGCTCCTACCAGGCCCACATCGAGGTGTACGGCTTGCCGGTGGACGGCCGCCGCGGCCTGAGCCTGGCGTCGGGGGACGCCGGCAGCTTCGACCTGCTGATCAACACGGCCTACCTGCCCGAAGGCCCCTTCGAACGCACGCTGACCATTCGCACCAGCGACCCCGACCGCCCCACTCGCACCCTGACCGTGCGCGGGACGATCACGGCCTACACGCCCGACACCCCGCCGGGCAGCGTGCAACGCCCCCTGGACTGGAGCGCCACCTTCCCCTCCGGCACGCAGGGCCAGTGGGCCGAGTTCACCCACACCCTGGGGCCGCAGCCGCAGACGCTCCATCCGATGAAGGTGTACAGCCAGGATTACGGCAGGTTGTGGGGCGTGGGAAAGTATGCGACGCCGTTTCTCTCAGGTACCGTGACAGATCCTGCGGTTTTTGGAACTGGACGTGACGGAGATTTAGTTGTGTCTGAGGGACAAACTGTCTTTGCGAATCCAACACGCGCATCCTTGGTTAGAAATGCCCCGGCCGGCCAGCGGTTCGTGTCAATCGCTTCAATAACTATGATGTTTCTTGGGGCACAGTCTTGGGCTGACACCGGTGTAGACATTATAGCAGGCCAGCGATTAATCATAGATGTAGTCGGGATGGGATGTTATGGATGGAACGGCAGTAACCGTGAGTGCTACCGTAATCCTAATGGCGAGAGCGGATACGACTCTGGTTTCTTGGTGCCAAGTGCTCCGAAATTCAGTGTTGTGGGACGTATCGGAAGCGGTAACGGCTTCTTTGTCGGTTCACACTATGAAGGACCTGCTACAGCGACAGGAAGGCTGTATCTTGCCTTTAATGACTGCCCCAATTGCTATGGTGACAACTATGGCGGATATTCTGTGAACATTCAAACTCCTGCGTCAGGGTTTAGCCCTGGTGATGAGATTCTGATAGTCCAGATGCAGGGAAATGGCGCAGGGAACTACGAATTTGCGACTATTGAGAGTCTTACTTCTGATGGTTCACTTGTCCTAACTCAGAACCTTGCTAATACCTATACCGCTCGTGCCTGGAGCGGCGGGGCAACTCTCTGTGAACACTCTGGCTATGGCGGAAGGTGTGAAACTTTTCAACCGAGAACTGATGACGGGTTTTTAGGGGACAACTACATAGACGATAACCAAGCCTCTTCTATCCGAATAGATGGCGATTGGCGAGCCATGTTATATCGTAATACAGGTTGGCGGCCGAATGAAGGCATTGAGTTGTTCACCCAGAGTGATAGCCATCTGCCTGACAACGCAATAGGTAATGACACTGTGAGTTCTATCTCAGTACGTGCTAACCACTCAGCTCAAGTTATCAAAGTGCCTCATTACAACAACGTAATTGTGAGAGGAACTCTCGCTGTGGATCGTTGGCGTGGGAACTTTACATGGCCTGACAATGTCTGGAACAATGCGCAGACAGGTGGTATTTTGGTTTTCCGGGCTAAGCAAGGATTGCAAGTAGCTGGTACGGGAAGGATATCGGTAAACGGACTTGGATTCGCGGGAGGATTCAGGACTGGGGGTGGAGGCTCAGGATTCCAGGGAGAAGGCTTTTCTATTAATGGTGCTGGGTTCCCTCTCATTGACTCAAACGGTAACGGCGGGGGTGGAGGCCAAGGCGATTGGTGGTCTGGTGGTACCGCAGACGGCGCAGGCGGGGGTGGAGGTGGTCATGGCACTCCAGGAGTCAGCGGCCAAAATGCCGGTGACGCTGCCGGAGGGCGAGGAGGATGGGCTGTTGGGTCCGATGCGCTCACTCAGTTGTACCTGGGTGGCGGGGGTGGCGGCGGAGGTGGTGATAATACTAGCGGCGATTCTGGAACTGGTGGTGCAGGTGGTGGAATCGCTATTATCTATGCTTCCCAGGCCTCTGTTGAGGGCGCAATTGAGGCTAATGGGAATAATGGAGAGAAGGCTCCATATTACTGGGCTGGTTCTGGAGGTGGAGGAGCAGGAGGAGCCATTAAGCTGACAGCCGTGACTGCGAATGTTGGAATGAATAAGGTGTTGGCTCTAGGTGGTCAGGGTGGTATAGGACGTCCTGATGGAAGAGGGGGAGGAGGAGCAGGAGGCAATGGAAGAATCCGCTTTGAAGCCCAGACAGTCAATGGTTCGACTAATCCCAGTTATAGCTTCAAGCAACTGACCTTCTACATCGCCGAGCAGATCGAGACCGCGCCCTATGACCGCGCTCGCCTCAACCTGCCGGAGACCTTCAGCGACGGCCGCACCTATCAAGTGCAGTACGGACG
>JAOAAG010000152.1 GCA_026418995.1 Anaerolineae bacterium | reverse complement strand
ATAAGAGACAGTCTGTGAGTCGTGCAGGGTCACTCTCCAGAAGGGCCCTGTTACTGGCAAACTCTTCCAATAACCCCTGGCCAGTGTGGATGAAGTAGGGGATGTTATCTGCGGCGCTGTGGGCGTCACGGGACATCTCATCCACGGCATCTGCCACGGCCATATCCAGTGTGGTTTTGGTCATCGCGTAGATGAGCACAAGCGTCATCAGCAGGATCAGAGGAACGAACAGGAAGAGGAGGCGGCGGTTTAATGTTCGGGCATAGGGCGGGTAGCGATAGGCCGCCCGGACGGGACGGAGATGTGGGGCGGCCAGGTAGATGACCTGGGTAATACAGGATGCAATCAGACTCTCCAGCAGCGCAGGGCCCAGATAGGCACGCGTCAGGGTGACCGCGTAGTCAAGGGCCGCCACGCCTGCACTGAAGGTCTGGGCGAATATGGAAAGCAGGCGCAACAGCGAGGCCAGTAACGTGGCGACCGGCCCGGCAACGAGGGGTTGCCGTACCATCGAGGGCAACCGTCCCCGGTAGTCCTGGCGCAGAAACGAGCCAAGCATTCCCCCATAAAAGGCGAAATAGAACGGGTCCAATATGCCCCCGCCAGTCATTCCTGCCCGCAGCAAGCCGCTGGCTGCTCCGATAAGCAGGGCCGGTCCTCCTCCCAGCCATGCTCCGCCTATGAGCAGGGGAAGGCTTCCGATCAGCGCAGCCTGGGGAACGGGTGGTAAGAGGGGTACACCGGGGAAGGGGGGCAGGTCAAGGTCCGGGAACGAGAGCACCAGCAGGTGGTTGAAGAGCAACGGGCTGAACAGGAGAGCGACGAAAAGCAAAAACCGACGCCATGCCAGTCTAGCAAAGTCCCCCCTGCGCTGCCACAGCAGCATCAGGGCTGCCAGTATGTAAACCACGAGGAGTATATGCTCCCAGATACCGGATGGCAGGAAGCTCAGTCCCCCCCAGGGTATCCAAGGCTCGAATGTCATAGGATTGCTCTTCCTTCAGAGATACAGGACCTTCTTTGGACACAGCCGCCCTTGTTGAATTATAGCACACGCGATACAGCACGCAAATGTAACCCTGCTACAGGTCCGACGGCCTGATGCGGTGATGAAGCCTGTCCGGGCTGCCGAAGGTGTCCTCACCGTGGGAGGTGCAGAAAGCGGAACGAGGGGATCAGCTAGCTGTGGCAGAGTGGATGTCTGTGCTGTAACCGGGGAAAGCCCGCACCAGCGCCAGCAGCGCCCTGGATACAAGCCAGTGAACAAGTATACCCAGCCAGAGGTTTTCGGTCATCAGAAACAGCAGAGCGCTGACCACCGCCATTGAAGCTCGCATCAGCCGCTCCGGCGCTCGTAAAGGGTCGGCCAGGTCACTGTGCCAGGCTGGATTGAGCAACGCTTCCAGAGCCACCAATCCCAGTCCGCCCCATGTTCCCCAGTAGGTACCCAGCGCGACAACAGGCATATGACGATAGAAGGCCCAGTGCACTTCATGGTATATGGCTTCGCGCAGCAACAGTGAGGTAGAGCTATCACTCCCTTTGATGGGCCAGGCGGCGTACGCACCGACCATCCGCCGGTAAGTCAGCCAGGCCACACCCATGATGCCACAAGCAAGCACAGCCAACAAGACAGCCCATCCGATGTCGCCAGCCCAGTCGCGCCAGTTCAGGCCCACAGCCGGTCCGCTCGGCTCACCCTCCCCAGGCGGCAGCGCGAGCGGTTGCAGGCCGAACAGTCGCGTTATCAATGTGTCACGCCCCCACAGCAGGGCTGAGAACGGGAGCCCCACATAGTATACCAGTCGGAGGAGCTGGATAATGAGGGAGCATAGCTTTGGAGATTTACCGGTTGCCTGGGGATAGAGCTGGGCGACAAGCCAGACGATGTTTGCCCATGCGATGGCTCCAAACAAGGATCCGCCCAGCCATAGCCAGCCTTCGAGAAGGAGCATCGCCCCGCGCCTCTCCTATCTGTTCTGCAACGGGACGGTAAGGGTGATACGCGTGCCCCGGCCTGGCGCAGAGGCAATGCTCAATTTCCCGCCGATCATGTCAGCACGCTCGTGCATGTTGAGCATGCCCAGGCTGCCCCGCTCGTCATAGCGAGCCTGGACTGCGTCAACATCAAAGCCGACGCCGTCATCCTCGACCTCGGCGATAAACATATTGGCCCGTGTGTAAAGCCGCACCCACAGATTTTTGGCTTTGGCATGTTTACGAGCATTGCCGATGGCCTCTTCGATGATGTAGAAGATCACCCCTTGAGCGTTACGTTCCAGCAGGTTGTCTATTTCCGGGGCCGCTTGCAGATGAATGGGCAAAGGGTCAGTCTCGGCCAGTTTAGCAACATACTGCTCCAGCGCAGCCTTCAGTCCCTGTGTCTCGAGGATCAGAGGGCGAAGGGTGAAGAGCATCTGGCGGATCTCTTTGGTGGTGCGACGGGCCAGCTCTTCGATCCTGGTCAGCTCTTCCATAACCTGTGCCAGGTCCTGCTGACGTTCCAGCAGCATGCGGACATAATTCAGCCGCATCGCGATGGCGGCGATGCTCTGTGTGGGACCGTCGTGGAGATCACGTGCCAGCTTCTTGCGCTCGGCTTCCTCTACTTCGACGATCCGCTCCTTTTCCTCTCTCAGACTCTGGTAGAGCTGGGCGTTCTGAAGCGCCACGATCGCCTGGTTGCAGACGGCCACGAGGAGTTCCTGAAGCTCGGTGTTGTAGGTATCCGGTTGGGCACTGGCAAAGACCACGGCACCATAGTTCTCAAAGCCGGCACGCAAGGGCACAATGATCGCCTGCTTACACCCCTGCATCGCGATGAGCTGCCCCAGCTCCGGGTCAGAAGCAGGGTCGTTGACGATCTGGAGCTCCGCCGTGGAGAGTGCCTGGGCCAGTGCTCCACGCCGTCCCTCAAAGACGATGTTCTGATCGCGGTGTGGAAGGTGGCGGGAGGTGACAATGTGAAGATGCTGTTCCCCAAAGAGGAGAACCAGGCTCACATGGCTGAGGTTAGGCTGCCCCAGCTCCCGCATACCGGCCTCCCCCACATCCAGTACGGCCTCCAGCACAGTGTGGTAATTGAGCGTGGCGCTGAGCGTGCTGGCCAGCTCAAAAATGACTCGCGAGTGCTCCCTGGCAGCACGCAGTTTACGTAACTCGGCTTCCTCTTCCTGGCGTCGCCTGCGTGCGACGATCTGCTTCATCTGATTGCTCACCGCGCCGCTCACCAGAGCTGCCAATCCCAGGATGAATGAGCTGGCAATGAATGATGCCAGGTCAGTATCCCTAGTAGCCAGCGGGGCAAGGAGGTAGCCGAACAGCCCGCAGAGCAGGATGATCGCCCCGGTCACCGCCAGGCTGACCATCTGGGAGAAGCGCAAGGCAGCGGTGAGGATGGGAAACAGCGCGAAGAAGAGCAACGGGCTGGTTAATCCGCCAGAGGCCAGCACCAGGCTGATACTCAGCACAGTATCCACTGCCAGGCTGATCACCGGAATGGCCTGCCTCAACGGCCCGTAATGGAGGAATAGCATGACACCCACGTTGTAGAGGGCGCCTATGACAATCAGAATAACCTGGGGAATAAAATCAAAGGGGTCTAATAACTTGCCGTATACGAGAGGGCTGTGCAAAACGCTAACGACAGCCACACTGAGCAGGAGCAGCCAGCGCAGATTGCTGATAATCCAATCTATCTGAAAGCGTCCTCTTACGCTCTCGGGGGTAAACATCAGCAACTTTCTCGCCGTGTCTGTGCGGCGCGCGAAGAAGACTTGCATGATCGCGACACGGCAAACGGGTAAGTGGGCGCGAAGGGACTCGAACCCCTGACCTCTACAATGTGAGTGTAGCGCTCTGACCAACTGAGCTACGCGCCCACGGTGTACATATTATAACACCAAATGTACTGCAAAGCAAGCGCTGGCGAGTCAACATTGCGGCGAACACTCGCTCTTTGGCCGCGTGACGGCCTGCCGCTCAGCCGCAAGCGCCTGTCGGGTAGAGCGGCGGATCAGGCCGCCCCTGTCCCATGGTCAACTCTAGTCCCCATCAGCCATGCCAACTCACAGGTAAGATGCCGTTGCTGGAAACACACACAAGCACCGGCTGCAATATCGGGTCACTCTCACCACGACCTACGCCCTGGGTTTATGCAATGAGAAACTACTGCCTCTACGCAACAGTTGTAGAATGAGCCAGTTCAAATACAGACAAGCTGGTATTGCCACCACCGCGCCTACCACATCCATCAGACCAACCTCGCGCTTTCCACTAATGGAGACAAGCGGTGCCCCCTCGTAAGCCTCAGGTGAACCCAGTGCAATGACGGCTCCAATCAACATCAAGACAGCCGCCAGCACAACTCTCTTACGAATCACCTTCGCGTCTTTCAGCCTCAGGGCACTCTCGCGCTCGAATAACCCCATCCGTACCGACCAAGCCAGCGAGGCCACCACAAATAGCGCCATCCCATACCCTAAAGAGAACAGAGCGGGTTGAATGGCTCGAGGCTCAGTGGCGAACGCCCCCGCCTTGAGTAATTCATTCGCGAAATGCAGCGGTAGGTAACGCTCGATGGTAGCCTGACCAGCCGCCATCGCCATTTCCAGACCAAAAACTGCGATCACCCCAATAGTCGCCTCGAGCTGGCGGGGAATGAACGCCCCTATTGCCATGCCTGCTCCTACAGCAACAAATCCAGCAAGTAGTACACTCAACCAGACTAGCAAGGGGTAGTGCGGCTTCAACAATACGAGTACAGGGACCATGAAGGCGAACGACAGTACAATGACAATAACCATTAACACCGCCAGCCGAGCAACCATCAGTTCGGCCGCCCGATAGCCACACAAGATTAACCGGCGGTCACCATCTTTGCCTCCCACGACGCTGGAGAGTGCCGTCGCGGCTACGCCCCACCCCATCCCCATCGCCGCCAGAAGGAGCGCAACAAAATCGCGGTGGTCAACCGTTACCTGCCGTTTTCCTGCCACCTCGATTACATCGAGAGGCATAGGATAGCTGCTGGCCGTGTAGTACATGACCAAGAAGAACACCAACGGTAGGCCTACAACCAGGAGCAACGTCGGCCCTCGTCGCAGAGTCTCAAGCCCCTGCATCTTGACCGAGACCAAAATACGTCGAACACTATCATCTCTCCACATAGGCATACCCATTCTCCAGACGAATGATTCTGTTGAAGTGATGACGCTCGGTGATCATGTGGCTGACCACAATAATCGCTTTGCCTTGAGAGCGTAGCTCCTGGCTCAATGCCCAAAAGCTTAGATATGTAGCATAGTCGAATCCCTGATAAGGTTCGTCGAGCAACAACACTTCAGGATCGTGCAGCAAGGCAATGATGAGATTCGCTTTCTGACGGGTCCCACCACTCAACTCACAGACGCGAGTGTCTGCGTACCGCGTGCAACCCAACTGCTCCATCAAGATACCCATACGCTGATCCAAGAGCTTTTTCGCTAGGCCATAGGCCGCACCAAAGTACGTAAAGTTCTCGCGCATCGTCAACAAGTCATAAGTAACAGGATCCTGCGGACAATAGCCAATTCGCCCCCGAACACTAATCTCTCCCTTGTCGCAAGGCAGTAACCCGACCACGGCCTTCATCACCGTGCTCTTACCGGTCCCGTTCTCGCCAACAATGCCCACAATCTCACCAGCCTGAACGACGAAAGAGATCCCCCGGAGTATATGATTACGTCCGTATCGTTTGTGCAGATTGCTGATTTCCAGAAGGGGAAGTTTTTCGGTCATATTGACTTCTCCATAATCGTGCTCAGTCTCAAGCATCCTAACGGCACACGTTTCACCCACGCTGCTCCGCTGCGCTTCGCAGCGTGGGCTGGAACTCCCCTACTCGGTGGGCATTCCTCCACCGAAGAAACCCGCCTCGTCACTGGCGTACACGCCGATCCATGGTATCATACCACTCCCTGCGCCAAAAGCAAGACCGCCACACGCGTTGGTGCTCCAAACCCGCGCTGGAACTTGGTCCCGATCCCCCGCGATTTCACCACTGGAAATCTGGGCCGCCATCCGCCCAGACTACCCCGTCGAGACGGTGCGCCGTATCGCCACTTTCACCCCCGACCTGGAGGCTCTCGCCGATTGGCTGCTCGCCTGCGGCGTAGATACGGTGGCGATGGAATCCACCGGCGTCTACTGGATTCCCGCCTTCGAGGTGCTCGAACGGCGCGGCATTGCCTGCTTCCTGGTCAACGCCCGCTCCGTCAAGCACGTCCCCGGCCGCAAGTCGGACGTGCAGGACTGTCAGTGGCTGCAGAAGCTCCATTCCCTGGGGCTGCTCTCGGCCTCCTTCCGCCCCGATGCCGAGATGTGCACGCTGCGCACCCTTTTGCGCCATCGCGCGCAACTCATCCGGCACCGCGCGCCGCACATCCTGCATATGCAGAAGGCGTTGCAGCAGATGAACCTTCAGCTGCACCACGTCCTCTCGGACATCACCGGCGAGACCGGCCTCCAGATCGTCCGCGCCATCG
>JAOAAG010000138.1 GCA_026418995.1 Anaerolineae bacterium | reverse complement strand
GCTCTCTCTGGTGCCTATCGGTGAGATTCCCCTGAGACTGCTTGAAGAGCTGGCCGCCTTTCTCGGCGAGGTTTTCGGCTGCTCCTGCACTGTGGCCGACCCTATCCCCATCCCTCAGGCGGCCTGGGATGCGCGCCGGCGGCAATACCGGGGTCCAGCCGTGCTGGCGGCGCTGGGTAGCCTGGACGCTCCGGGTGGCACCCGCATTCTGGGAGTGATTGATGCCGATTGCTACGCCCCCGGCCTCAACTTTATCTTCGGTCAGGCGAGCCTCAACGGCCGCGATGCGTTCATCGCCCTGCCCCGTCTGCATCAGTCGTTCTACGGCCTGCCGGAGGATGAAGCCCTGTTTCGGGAGCGCGTCAAAAAAGAGGCCGTGCATGAGCTGGGCCACACCTTCGGCCTGGGGCATTGCCCGGAGGCCAGGTGCGTCATGCGGTTTTCCAACAGTCTGTACGATACTGATGTCAAGGGGGCTACGTTCTGTCCACGCTGTAAGGCGCTCTTATGTCATCCTTCTGGTTGGCGTGGCGTTCCCACGTAGCGACACTCCGGATAGCGGGAGCAGCCCCAGAAGACACCACGTTTCCCTCGTCTTTCCACCAGGTCGGCGCCGCACACGGGGCATTGCCCCACGACCAGAGGCGCGCTCCACTTGCAGCGGGGAAAGTGAGCACAGGAGCGGAAGCGCCCGTACCTCCCCTCCCGGATGACCACCTTCCCCCCACAGGAAGGACAGCGTTCATCTGTAGGGGTCACTTCCCGGCCCGGCAGTGACACGGGCATGGTCAGCGCGGTGCGGCTGGCCTTCTCCACAGCCACTGCAAACGGGGCGTAGAATTCCCCCAGCACGGTCACCCAGGGACGTTCCCCTCGGGCGATGCGGTCCAGCTCCTCCTCCATCTGGGCGGTGAATCCGACGGCGAACAGATCAGGAAATTGCTGCACCAGGAAATCGCACACTGCCATACCCAGGTCGGTGGCCAGGAGCGACTTTTGCTCACGCCTGACGTACTCGCGCGTGAGGAGGGTGTGGATGATGGTGGCGTAGGTACTGGGACGCCCGATGCCCAGCCGCTCCAGCTCCTTGATCAGGCTGGCCTCGGTAAAGTGCGGCGGTGGCCTGGTGAAATGTTGCTCGGGGAAGAGGCCATAAAAGCGGAGGGGCTCGCCGTCTGCCAGCGGAGGAAGGATTTGCTCGGCAACCTCCTCCTCGACTTCCACCTGGTAGGCCTTGAGGAACCCCTCGAATAGCAGCTCGCGGCCAGTGGCCCGGAACACGTAGGGCAGCTCCACCCCCGCGCGCGAGGTAGCGATATCCACGGTGGTGACGTGGTAGAGCGCTGGTTTCATCTGCGAGGCGATAAAACGCCGCCAGATCAACTCATACAGCCTCGCCTGGTCCTGTCTCTTATACACATCT
>JAOAAG010000012.1 GCA_026418995.1 Anaerolineae bacterium | reverse complement strand
ATGTATCCCCACTTGAGAGCGTTCAGCGCGGCCCACCGCGAGGTGCAGGTGGTGATGGTCTCGCGCGGCTCCGCCGAGGAGAACCGGCGGATGGCCGAGGAGCAGGGCTTCGACTTCCCCGTGCTGGTGTGGGACGATGCGGTGGCGCGGGAGTACCGGGTACCTGGGACGCCGTTCTTTTACGTGGTGGATGAAGCAGGGGTGATCCTGAACAAGGGGTTCGCCAACACGCGGGAGCAACTGGAGGCGTTGGTGCAAGGAGGCGCCGAGTGAGGGAGGAGGAGATGGGATGCACGAGATGGGTGATGAAAGGCGCAACGAAGTGACCGGGAAAGTCCGGGCAGAAGGGAGGTGACAGAGATGGCGAGGTATAGTAGAATGCAGCGGAGGATGTTGCGAGTGCTGGCGGTGATGCTGGCGGCGTCGTTCCTGCTGGCAGCGGCGAGTTTCATCTGGCCCCAGGTAGCCCATGCTCAGCCCTGCCAGCCATATTACTGCTGGTGGGCTTACCGGGGAAAGGCTTGCCTCATCAACCCTTGCCCCTCGCCCCCAGGCACAGAGTGGTACTGTGACCTATACCAGGAAAGATGCTGCTGCCGGTATGCTCCACTTTGTTGGGATACGCAATGGGTGAGGCTGCAAAACTGTGGGTGTGTGGATTGCAGATAAGCACGCCGGTAGACCTGAAAGGGCCGGCAGCCAACTGTCGGCCCTTTACTCAGACGGAGGGACTTTGCAAGTTCTCATCACCAGACGACATGCAGTGGCGCGCTTTGGAATCCTGGCGCTTGTACTGGCTGCCTGTAGCGCTCCCCTCGCGCCGGCCCCAACCGGCGAGTCCATCGCCATCGCCTTCATGACGTCTGTGGGGCCTGTAGAATTCTGGGAGGATCGGATTGCCGCCTTCGAAGAAACCCATCCCGGCATCCACGTCGAACCGTACTACCGGCCACCCCCAGACGACTGGCCTCGGCAGGCCGACGCCGTCCTGGGGTTTGACATCGTTCAGCAAGACCTGATAGACCGGGGCTGGATTCTCGACCTGACGCCGCTAATCGCATCCGACGAACGCTTCGATGCCGACGACTTTCACCCCGGCGTCCTGGAGGTTTTTCAACAGGAGGGACACACCTGGGCCATTCCCGTGGGTATCACACTATGGGCAATAATGGTCTACAGTCCGGCCGTTTTCCACGAGGTTGGCGCGCCCCTTCCCAACCCCCGGTGGACGTGGGGAGATGTAGCAGAGGCCGCTCGCCTGCTGAGCGGCAAAACAGCGGATGGGAGAGAGCGCTACAGTGTACTGGATGACTACACCCTGAGCAACATTGCCATAGAATGGATCGCCGAAAGGAGCGGCGGCCTGTACCGGGAGGAGGGCAGGGACATTATC
>JAOAAG010000022.1 GCA_026418995.1 Anaerolineae bacterium | reverse complement strand
GCTCTAAATATACAAGGGCGCGAAGGTTTCTTATCATCTTTGCGTTCTTTGCGCTCTTTGCGGTTTTTAAATTGAACCGCAGAGGGCGCGAAGGGCGCGAAGGTTTCTTATCATCTTTGCGTTCTTTGCGCCCTTTGCGGTTTTTATGTACACCTATGGTGCACCATCCCCCCCATGTGGTGTCAATAACCGTGCCGCCCTCGCGTTACCGCTGCGACGATCGGAGTGGCTGGAGATGCCGCGCATAGCCAGCCCGCATGCTCTGATGTCTGAGCGCATGCCATTTTGACATATTAGCCCATTCATTGTATACTCTCAGCCGACCGTAACCTGAGGTGGCCGGCCAGCCTTCTTCTCCAGTCCAAGGCTGGCCTTTTTGTAAACGATGAAGAGCCTCCAGGAACTCACCGCCGAGATGAACCGCTTCGTAGAGGCGATGGGTTGGTACAGGGAAGATTCCCCCTGCCCCCAGACGCCGCGCAATATCGCCATCTCGCTTGTGCTTGAGGCTAGCGAGGTGCTGGAGCACTTCCAGTGGCACGAGGAGGCCGACCGCACGGCGCTGGCTGGCGAGCTGGCCGATGTGGCCCTCTACCTGCTACAGCTTGCCTACCTCACTGGCATTGACCTGGAGCAGGCCATTGATGATAAACTGGCTGTGAACTATCACCGGGAATGGAACGGGAGAAAAGGCCGGCAGTGAAAGTCCTCGCCGTAAGCGACCAGGTCGTCGAGATCGTCTACAGTTCGCGCATCCGTCAGCGTTTCAGCGATGTGGACCTGGTCTTCTCCTGTGGCGACCTGCCGTGCTTCTACCTGGAATTCATCGCCTCGATGCTGAACGTGCCCTGCTTTTTTGTCCATGGCAACCATGATGTGGCCGAGTATGGCGCGGACGGCCGCCTGGTCCTGGAGCCGGGGGGCTGGGTCAATCTGGACGGTCGGGTGGTGCGCAGCCAGGTAAAAGGACGGACTATCCTGGTGGGCGGGCTGGAAGGTTCGCAACGCTACAGGCCATACGCTCCCTTCCAGTACACAGAGCGAGAGATGAGGCTTAAGGTGTGGCGTCTGACCCTTTCTATGTTGATGAATCGCCTGCGCTTCGGGCGCTATCTGGATGTGCTTATCACCCACGCACCGCCCCTGGGGATCCATGACGGCAGCGACCTGCCCCATCAGGGCTTTGAGGCCTTCCTGAAGCTGATGGCACGTTTCCGCCCCCGTTACCTGCTTCACGGCCATAAGCATATCTACGGCCTGGACACATGGCGGACGCGCTTTGGTGCAACTGAGGTGATCAACGTCTACCCTTATCGGGTGCTTGAACTTGAACTCTAACCTGGTGGATAGGAGATGACAGCTAAAGTTACACCACGGAGCGAAGATTATTCTCGCTGGTACACAGATGTGATCCAGATGGCCGAACTGGCCGACTACGCCCCGGTCAAGGGCTGCATGGTGATCAGGCCTTACGGGTACGCGCTGTGGGAGAACGTTAAAGAGGGATTGGATCGGCGCTTCAGAGCCACCGGCCATGTCAATGCCTACTTCCCCCTCTTTATCCCCCTCAGCTTCATCCAGAAAGAGGCCGAGCACGTGGCCGGCTTCTCGCCTGAGCTGGCTATCGTCACCATCGGGGGGGGCGAGGAGCTGGAGGAGCCGCTGGTCGTGCGGCCCACCTCTGAGACCATCATCGGCTACATGTACTCGCGCTGGATCCGCTCCTACCGTGACCTGCCCGTGCTGATCAACCAGTGGGCCAACGTGGTGCGCTGGGAGAAGCGCACCCGCCCCTTTCTCCGCACCACAGAGTTCCTCTGGCAGGAGGGACACACTGCCCATGCCACAGCCGAGGAGGCTCAGGAAGAGACGTTGCGCATGCTCAATGTCTACACCGAGTTCGCCGTCGAGGACGCGGCTATCCCCGTCATCCCCGGCCGCAAAAGCGAGAGCGAGAAGTTCGCCGGCGCCGTTACCAGCTACACTATCGAGGCGATGATGGGCGATTACCGGGCCCTCCAGTCCGGCACCAGCCACTTTCTGGGCCAGAATTTCGCCAGGGCTTTTGACATCAAGTTCCTGGACGAGAACAACGAACTCCAGTACGCCTGGACAACCAGTTGGGGGCTCAGCACGCGCATGGTTGGTGGTATCGTGATGGTGCACGGAGACGACCAGGGGCTGGTGCTGCCTCCTAAACTGGCCCCTATTCAGGTCGTGATTGTCCCTATCTGGATGGAAGACGCGCAGCGCTCCAGGGTGCTGGAGGCAGTCTATCAGGTGGAGGGGATGCTGCGTGACCAGGTGCGCGTGAAGGTGGACGCCCGCGAGGAGTATTCGCCCGGCTGGAAGTTCAACGAGTGGGAGATGCGCGGGGTGCCGCTGCGTATCGAGATCGGCCCCAAGGATGTGGAGCGCGAGCAGGCCATACTGGCCCGCCGCGACCTGCCTGGCCGCGAGGGGAAGCGCACCGTGCCCCGGAGCACGCTGGTGGGCGAGGTAAAGGAGACGCTGAGCGCGATCCAGAGCCATCTTTACCAGCGTGCGCTCGCATTCCGCCAGGCCCACACCTACGATCCCGCCGATTACAATGAATTCAAGGAAGCCATCCCGAATGGCTTCGCTTTCTCATGGTGGTGTGGCAGCGCGGAGTGTGAGGCCAGGATCAAGGAAGAGACCAAAGCCACCATTCGCTGCATCCCTCTGGAGCAGGAACCGGGTCGGGGAAAGTGCATCTATTGCGGACGGGACGCGCAGGAACGGGCCATCTTCGCGCGGGCGTATTAATGGAGGGCGGATGAAGCTCGGCCCGGCCTTTGTCCGCTTCCTCCTCGTTTTCCTGTCTACCTGCCTGCTGGCCGCCTGTCAGATGCCGGTGGCCTCCCCTACGCCAGCACCATCCCCCTCGCCCTCGCCGGTGCCCCCTACGGCCACGCCTGTCCCCACTCCCTTGCCGCCAGCGCCCGTGAAGGAGCTGATCATCTGCCAGATGGAGGAGCCAAACACCCTGTTCATCTACGGGGGGCCCTCGCGTGCTGCCCGTAACGTGCTCCAGGCCATCTACGACGGGCCGATTGACAGCCTCAATTACCGCTTTCAGCCTGTGATCCTGGAAAAAGTCCCCAGCCTGGCGGATGGAGATGCGAGCTTCAGGCCCGTACAGGTTCAGGAAGGGAGCCGCGTGGTAAATGCCGATGGTCGAGTGGTGGAGCTGCGCCCGGGCGTCGCCATTTTCGACGCCTTCGACCAGAAGGTTACCTTCGAGGGGGGCACGGCGACCATGGCGCAGTTGGTCGTTACCTTCACCCTGCGGGCCGGCATTTCCTGGGCGGATGGTCAACCCCTCACCGCCGATGACTCCCGCTACTCTTTTGAACTGGCCAGCGAGCTCGACTATCCTCCTGCACGCATGCTGGTGGAGCGCACCGCCGCCTACGAGGTGGTGAACGAGCGCACGGTCGTGTGGAGCGGCCTGCCCGGGTACCGCGACCCCCTGTATTTTCTTAACTTCTACCATCCCCTGCCCCGTCACATCTGGGGCGTGGCAAGCGGGCAACAATTGCTCAACGCCGAAATCGCTCATCGCAAACCGCTGGGATGGGGAGCGTTTGCCGTGGAGGAATGGGTAGAGGGCGATCACATCACACTGGTGCGCAATCCTCGCTACTTCCGCGCCGCCGAAGGGCTGCCCTACCTGGACCGTGTGATCATACGCTTCGTCCCCAGCCTGCGCCAGGCGCTCGATATGCTCACGGTGGGTGGGTGTGATCTGATCGCCCAGGACCTCGTCAGGAGCGGCGACCCGGAAGTTCTGTGGGAGGCGGCTGTCCTCGACACGGTGGAGCTGGTCTCCGCCCCGGGTAACGAGTGGGAACATCTGGATTTCGGGATAGCGCGGGCCGATCCCCAAAAGAGAATACCCTTTTTCCGCGATGTCAGAGTGCGCCAGGCTGTCGCCAGGTGTATTGACCGTGAGCGGATCGCCCGGGAAGCCTTCCCGTACACGGCGGCCATTGTAGCCCACAGCTATGTCCCGCCCGACCATCCGCTGTACGCCGGGGATCGGCTATCCTACTGGGGCTATGACCCGCTGGCGGCGCAGGCTCTGCTGGAAGAGGTGGGTTGGCGGGATGGAGATGGGGACGGCACGCGGGAGGCTCACGGCGTCGCCGGCATAGCCGACTGGACCCCCTTTGCCGTCACGCTGCTCACTACCGCCGAGCAGCCGGCCCGTGCCCTGGCAGCCAATATCATTGCAGACAACCTGGCCTTGTGCGGCATAAAAGTAGACGTCAGACATATGCCCGTACCCGACTTCTTCGCCGACGGCCCCGACGGCCCGGTCTTCGGACGCCAGTTTGACCTGGCGCTCTTCTCGTGGCTGAACGGTTTTGCCCCGCCGTGTGAGCTGTACCTCTCGAGCGAGATCCCCAGGCCGGAGAACTGGTGGTCTTCGAGCAACAATCCCGGCTATTCCAGTGCCGATTATGACGCCGCCTGTCACTCAGCGCTGTATGCCCTGCCTGGCATGGAGTCTCATGTGCATTTTCATCTTGAGGCACAGCGCATCTTTTCCCACGATCTGCCGGTGTTGCCCCTCTACTTCGTGCCCGACGTGGTAGCCATACGGCCGGGGGTGAGCGGAGTGGTGCTGAATCCCAGCCAGTACCTCGAGCTGTGGAATATCGAGGCGTTTGATCTGCAGCGCTGATGGTTCATTCTCAAATCCGCCTTTCAGGCCGTGTGATCAGGGCGGGCTGCGGTGCAGGCCCAGCGCTGGTCTCGTCTGAACCGCTTGGCTTCCTGGGCGGAGTGGACCCGGACACCGGACTGGTTATCGAAAGCAACCATCCGCTGGAGGGGATGTCTATTGCCGGGCGCGTGCTCGTCTTCCCCACTGGCAAGGGAAGCACCGTCGGTTCGTACACGCTTTACCGGTTGGCACGCAACGGCCTGGCCCCGGCCGCGATTATCAATGCCGAGGCTGATCCGGTGGTAGCGGTGGGGGCGATTATAGCGGGCATCCCTATGGTGGATCAGGTGGACATTTCGCTCATCAGGACGGGGGATTGGGTGGAGGTGGCCGGCCAGGAGATAACGCTCCACCGTTCAGAGGCGCGATGAAGATAGCCGGCTATCTGATAGCGTTGGCCACAGCGGCGCTACTGATCTCATGCATGCCTGAAGCGCCGAGCTTCACGCCCACGCCCACTTCGTCTCCCTCGCCTGTGCCTACACCCACACCCTCACCGACCCCTTTGCCCACCCCTACTCCCACGCCGATCCCCCGGCTGGAGCTGCGTGTCGCCTGGCCGAAGGAGGTCTCCCCTCTGCGGCCGGTGCCACTGGAAGCGGTACTCGTGCCCCCGCCAGGTGTTGAAGTGTCGGCGACGGTGCGGGCGATACTACTTGCTCCTTCAGTCCCACCTGAACCGGCGGCGCCCCCCGAGGTCTCTCACTGGTGGAGATATGGATGGTGGGAAGGGATGAGTTGGGAGTTCGAGCTGCAGGCGCTGGAAGGCTATCGCTATGTGGCGGAGAAGCCTTTTCAGCCTCCTCTGGATGGCCCGGCGGGCACCTGGTGGCTGGTGATAGATGTACATGCCTCGCTGCCCGTCCTGGGCGAGCGGGCGCGTCCGTTCTATTTCCGGCCTCTCCTGTTCCGGGACCTTACGGACCTCTTGCCCAGAGGAGTGGAGCTGCGCATCCCGGCCGATTTCGTGGAAGTGAGGGCACAGGGGGACCAATGGGCAGGAGAACGGGTGTGGCGGTACGGAAAAGGGGAAATCGGCCTGTGGTGGGCGCCGGGGCCTGCTGAGCGGTTTCAGTTCCACAATGCCCTGATGATGCTTGAGGCTACCCATCCCCAGGTGTCGCCGCCGCGTGTGCTTGATTGGGAAGAGATAGAGTGGAACGGCCAGGCCGCCTATCGCGTTCGGGAACACTGGCCGGGGAAGGGAGGGGGACAGGCTGAAGCGCTGGTGACGTCAGGCCCCGATTACCGGCTGCTGGTGCTGCGCATCCGCGCCACAGACGGGGGGGAGATTCCGCCCCTTTTCTACCAGATTGCAGAGACCTTCACGGTCAAAAGATAATGATCGGCGTCCCCACCTTGGCGGTACTCTGAACGAAGTCGTCCTCGTACCCGGCGATCGGGTGGCTCCACCGATAGAGCCAGCGCGCCACCTCCTGGGAGACGTTGACGCAGCCGTGGCTGCGCCGTACCCCGAAGTCGTTATGCCAGTAGGTGCCGTGGATCGCGGTGCCGCTCAGATCGAAGAACAGGTTCCAGGGGACCCCCGGCAGGTCAAAAATATCCCCCAACGGCGGCGGCCCCCCCGGATAGGGCCGGTTGGACATGTGGCGCGAGGGCTGTTTGAGAATGACGCACATCTCTCCTGTCGGCGTGGCGGTGAGGCCGGGCAGGCCCGACGAGACTTTGGTGGAAAAGACCAGTTCGTCGCCCTCGTAGCAGTCCAATTGCTGTTTATCCAGGTTAATCTCGATACGTTTCTTTCCGACAAAAGGCCGGATAGGCGTCATCTCGGAGCGGGGGATGCGCCGCACATCTTTCGCCAGCACCCACTGATGGGACGGGCTTGTAGGCGGGAACTCATCGTATACTTTGTACCACCCAACGCCCCGCTCGTCCCGCAGCGAGCCTACCACGTGGAAGACGTTGCCCCCATAGAAGCGGTACACCTTGCGCGAGTTGAGGTCCGGCTCCTCGTAAGCCTCGGTGAAGACCTGGGCTATTTCGCCCCAGAAGCCCCATTCCCCCACGTCGCGGATGAACGGTTGCGGGGGATAGACCCGTACCGGCAGGACCCAGGCGGAATGTACATATCCGAGCGGCGTCTCGTACCACAGGTCGTTGTGGGGGGTAAAGGGGGCGTGCACCTCTCCCGTGATCAGAAAGGACTGGTCGCGCCGGAGGGTGGTTAGCTTTTTGGCGGAGGTAGAGGGCTCCTCGTAGAAAGTGAGGGGGTGAATGGCACGTCCCATACGCACCCAGGCATTGTAGTCCACCTGGCGATTCCAGCCGGGTGGCTCAGGGTACTGGGCGCGCGCGTGCAAGGCCGGCGCGAGTACGGACATCGTTGCCGTGGCGGTAATCAGCTTAAGTAAGTGGCGGCGGGTGACTGGCATTGGGTACTGCGTGTTGCGTGTTGCGTACTGCGTGTTGCGTGTTGCGTGTTGCGTGCGGCGTGTTACGGGAACATGTCCACGCGAGATTTCAGGTGATCGGCGATGAAGGCGCCTTCCTGGCCCAGCCAGGTCCGCACGGCCTGGGCATACAGGGTGAAGTAGCGGGCCAGGTCCCATCCCGGCAGCGCATTTCTGCCACCCAGGCCCTGTAGCCAGCTTAGATACGCATCTATTATTCCCATTTCCCCCGTCGTTAGCGCGGCTGTGAGGTGTAAACCGAGTTCCCGCCCTACCTCCATGAGCCTCTCGTTTGTAGCGTTCAGTTTCCTCAGTTCTATCCAGACCGTCCCCCGAATCACTAGCTCCTGCTCGAGGAAGCGGGACAACACGTGCCTGTATTGAGGCGGCGCTTCCTCTGAGGTAAGAGCAGGGCATGTGCCTTCCAACACCTCTAGCTGCTGCGGGGCCTCTGCCAGACGCTCGCCCAGGAAATAGCCGGGGATACGTCGGCGCAGAGCAGGCACACGGTTGAATGCCAGCCCACCGTACCCCAGCGCGACCTCCCGTTCCTTCAAAAAATCGGCCAGCTTCATAATGCCCGTGCAGGACGGAAGGTACTGGGACGCCGTAATGATCCAGCGGGGATGCAGCGTCTCGAGGGTTTCCCCCATCCACTCCAGGGGGAGGTTTGCTCCCAGGTACACCACTCCCCGTCCACGACGGAGGAGCAGGAAGACCAGCAGGAGCAGGTTGAAGCAATGATCCTCCAGCGGGGGAGCTACGACCAGGATGCAGTCGGTCCGGCAGGGGAGATGAGCGCTTTGAATAAGGGTCTCCACCCTCCGTATCGCCAGCGTTGAGGCAAAATGCTCCTGATGGACGGTGGCCTTTCCTGCATACCAGAGGTCGCCTATTTCTCTTAATCCTTCCAGCAGCACCTCCAGGCAGACCGTTTCCGGCGGATAGGTGGCGAAAGCATGGTTTAACACCTCGTCCGCCGTCAGTTTATCGAAGGCCATCACAGCCGCGAGCCACTGCTGGCGCGCTGCGATGAGTTCGCTCTCCACGAGAGCGGTGCTCGATTCTTGCTGCCGGGTGATCGTTTGCTTCAGGCCGAGTTTTAGCTCCATATGCATCCCCTTCCGTGGAGGGCCAGTGGGGTGGGGGGGCCTCCAGACGGGGGGATTAGCCCTGGCCGAAGCCTCTACTCCCCCACACCCGGCTCCCCAATCCCAGACTCCGCAACCCGCCTGGCGAAGCGAGCGCCGAACTCCTCTCCGCGCCGCAGGTCCTCCTCCGATGGTCCCCCAGCGAACTCGAACGACTCGACCAGCTCCCACTTGAGCGGTTCGATCAGCCGCTCGAAGTGGCGCTGTGCCCCGCCTCCCCACCCGTAACTGCCGAAGCGAGCCACCAGTTTGTTGCGCACACGCTTGAGCGCTGCGATATCCAGCACCTGGGCCATCGGTGGGAAGAGGGAGCCCTCGTAAGTGGGAGCCCCCACAATCACGCCGCGTTGTGTCCACAGGTAGGGCAGGATGTAGCTGACGTGCGTATGAGTGACATCGAAGATGGTCAGGGGCACCCCTTCTCTGGACACGCCACGGGCGACCGCGTTCATCATTTTCTCCGTGTTGCCGTACATCGAGCCATACAGCAGCGTGACGCCGACCTCGGTGGGGCCGGTAGCATACTCCGCCCAGCGCTTGTACAACTCCACGATACGCCCTGGTTTCTCTCTCCAGATCAGCCCGTGCGAAGGAGCGATAATGGATACCGGCACACTGGCCAGCTTGGCGATGGCCTGGAGCACCGGTTTGCTGAACACGGCAACGATGTTGACATAATAGCGCAACGCCTCGCGCTCGTAGAAGTCGGGGTCGCTGCACTCGTCGTCGAAGATGGCGCCGCGCAGCGCACCGTAGCCCCCGAAGGCATCGCACGAAAACAGGATACGCTCGCTGGCCTCGTAGGTCATCATCGTCTCAGGCCAGTGCACGAACGGGGTGTAGAAGAAGGTCAGGGTGTGTTTCCCCAGCGACAGCGTCTCCCCGTCCTTCACGACCTGTACGCCCTCCGTGATGCCGTAGAACGACTCCAGCAAGCTCCGTGTCTTCTCCGTGCCCAGGATCGTCACTTCCGGCACCATGCGGCGCAGAATGTGCAGTACCCCGGAGTGGTCGGGCTCCATGTGATTGATGATGACATAGTCCAGGCTGGAGACGCTGGTGATCTGCTCTATTTGGTCGAAAAACTCATCCGTCTTAAGGGCCTTGGCCAGGTCTATAATGGCCTTCTTCTCATCGTTAATGAGATAGGCATTGTAGGAGACGCCCTCCTGGGTAATGGGCCACAGCCCTTCAAACAGGTCAGTGGCTGTCTCTT
>JAOAAG010000403.1 GCA_026418995.1 Anaerolineae bacterium | reverse complement strand
GATAGTCCGAGATGAGGTAGATGCTATCCTCGTTGTCCTCAGCAAGCAGAATACGGACCTGCGTCGGGCATGTTACTTGCACTGTGGCCTCCATCTCTCCCTCCCTGACCTCTGCTTCCTCTTCGGCAACCTCTGCCCGTGCAAAACGCCACGGCAGGGAAACGGTGAAGCGGCTGCCCTTTCCCACCTCGCTCTCCACCGTGACGCTACCCCCATGCAGCTCGGCCATGCGTTGCACCAGCACCAATCCCAGACCTGTGCCTGAGTACTCCCTTGAGAGGCGGCTATCCAGTTGCACGAACGGTTTGAACAGGCGGCTCATATTCTCGGCGCTGATGCCGATACCCGTGTCCCAGACGGTAAAGTGCACCGCTTCCCTTTCCTCGTCGGCCCGCACCTCCAGCCCGATGGCACCGCCTTCTGGCGTGAACTTCACGGCGTTGTCCAGCAGATTGACCAGGATCTGTTTCAGGCGGCGCGAGTCGGCCTGGATGGTCTTGACCCGCTCATCCAGGGTGAGGGAGAGCGTGTGGCGCTTCTTTTGAGCCGCCTGTTTGACAATCCCCAGGCTGGCCTGGCATACCGGCTCGACGGCGACCGGCCCGATGGTCAGCTCCAGCTTGCCCGCCTCGATCTTGGAAACGTCGAGGATGTCGTTGATCAGCGCCAGGAGATGTTTGCCGCTCTCCCCGATGATGGTAATGGACCTGAGCTGGCGGTCGTTAAGCGGGCCGTAGACATCCTCCTGGAGCGCTTCGGAGAGGCCGATGATGGAGTTCAGTGGGGTGCGCAGCTCGTGGCTCATAGCGGCCAGGAACTCATCCTTGGCACGCACCGCCCGGGCGAGCTCTGCATTGGCCAGGCTCAGCTCGGCGGTACGCTCGGCCACTCTTTGCTCCAGCTCGGCGACCTGGCGCTCCAGTTGCTCGCGCAGCGAGGCCTGGCGTAGCCCGATGGCAACGGAGTCGGCGATCTCCCGCGCAATGTCCGTATACTCGGGGGTGGAGGCATTGTCTTCCAGCTCGATGCTAAGCATACCGATCGCCTCCCCCTCAATGACCAGCGGGGCGAGTATATAGGCATGCGGGCCAGCGGGCTGGAGCGAGCAATAGTCTGCCCAAGGGCAGGGGGAGTGATCTGGAGAGAGGACTTCTACCACCTGAAGGGCGGTGGTCAGAGAGATGCGCCCACTGGCCCGTTCCACAGGCAGGTGAGGCAGTGTGGTGGGTTCGAGTGGCTCATACTTGCCGGCCGTGGCAAGCAGTGAGATCCTCCGCTCCTCCTGATCGAGCAGGAAAATGCAAGCGCGATAGCAGGGTATCAGGCGGTGCAGCAAATGGACAGCGGCTCTGGCAATGGCCTCCTTCGACCAGGCAGCGATAATCGCCTGATCCAGCGCCCGGAGGGTAGCCAGTCGCTCAGCGTAATGCTTCAGCTCCTCCTCCGCCCGTTTACGCTCGGTGATATCCCGCCCCACGCCCACCAGTCCGGTAATCCGCCCGTCGCTATCGCGCAGCGGCACTTTGGAGGTGAGCAGCCAGCGTGTTTCGCCTTCGGGAGACACGATCATCTCTTCCCGATTCAGCACTGGTTTCCCGGTGCGGAGGACGAATTGATCGTCTTCCCAGAAATGGCTGGCGATGTCTGGGGGATAGAAGTCGAAGTCGGTTTTTCCCAGTGCCTCAGCCTCTGTCCGCACTCCCAGATACTTCAGGTCCGCGAGGTTGGCCAGCGTCTTACGACACCCGGTATCTTTAACATAGACATTTTCGGGGATAAGATCAATGATAGTACGCAGCAGGGCACGTTCGGCCCGCAGATTGTCCTCAGCCAGTTTGGTGTTGGTGTAGAGCCGCGCGTTTTCGATGGCGATGGCCGCAGCCGCGGCCAGCGATTCCAGGAGCTGAACGTCGTTGGGCCGGAAGGTGCCGTCCACCCTGTTCAGCACCTCCATAACACCGATCACTTCCCCCTTGCTATAGAGGGGAACGGCCAGGATAGAGCGGGTGGTGAATCCGGTCTCGGCATCCAGGCCGGGATAAAAGCGGGGGTCCTGCCTGACGTCTGACACGACGGCGGGCAGGCCGTTCTGTGCCACCCAGCCAGCGACCCCGGTGCCCGGTGGAAGCTGCTTTCCCTTCAGCCCCTCCGCTCCACTCCCCACGGCCGCCAGGAACTCAAGCGTCCCGTCCTCCCTCAGGAGCATGATGGAACAGGCCTCCGCCTGCAACACCGCGCAGGCCCGCTGGGTGCAGGTGGAGAGCACGTTTTCCAGCTCCAGGCTGGAGGTGGTA
This sequence comes from Anaerolineae bacterium, assembly GCA_026418995.1. Taxonomy (GTDB): domain Bacteria; phylum Chloroflexota; class Anaerolineae; order B4-G1; family B4-G1; genus JAOAAG01. The sequence goes on along the minus strand of JAOAAG010000403.1, from coordinate 3,575 downwards.
GCCCGGATGGCCTCGTTCAGGGCGGTCAATTCCTCCGTGCGACGCTTCACCTCAGCGAAGAGGCGGGCGTTTTCCAGGGCGATGGCGACCTGATCGGCCAGTGCCTCAAGCGCTGTCACGTCGCTTTTGTCAAAGCCGTTCGGTTTGTCGCTGCCAACGTGGAGCATGCCGATGACTGCGCTACCTACCTGGATGGGAATGGCCAGTTGGGCGCCAAGGAGACTCCCAGCCTCTACCACGCTTAACAACCGCGCGTCGCCCTGTGAACCTGCCGGACTGATCCCCTCTGTCCATTTGAATTCGCGAGGGAACGGGGGTGGCAACTTTCCGGCCGCCGACCTGAGCACCATCTTGCCGCTCGCCTGGTCAAGCAGGGAAAGGCCAACGTAACTGTAGCCGAAGACCTCGTACACCAGGGGAGGAATCATCTCAATCAGTTTACTGGTGTCCAGGCTAGCAGTAATCTCGCGCCCCACCCTGTTCAGCATGGTCAACTGCGCTACACGCTGCTGCAGCATCTCCTCTGCCCGTTTGCGCTCCGTAATGTCTACGGCAGCCACCTGCACGGCCGGCCTGCCCCTGTACTCGATGAGACTGGAAGCGACCGCCACCCAGCATACCATACCATCTTTACGCAGCGCGCGGAACTCGTAGTGAGTGGGAGGATTTTTGCCCTCCAGGCGCTCCCTGATGCGGCCGAGGACCAGCGCGCGATCCTCGGGATGCGCCAATGCGGCAACCTCTTCTGGGGAGAGGGCCAGGAGTTCCCCGGCGGTATGATATCCGAGTATGTCAGCCATGGCTTGATTGGCGAAGACGATGCGTCCATCCTGGAAAATGACGAGCCCCTGGAGCGAGCGCTCAACCATCAGGCGGTACTTCTGCTCCGATTCCCGGAGGGCTGCTTCGGCATGCCGCTTTTCCTCGCGCAGGCGCTGGTTTTCCAGCGCGTTCTCGACCGCCACACCCAAACGTGTCAGGCGATCTTTGAGCAGGTAATCGGCGGCGCCTGCCCGCATACACTCGACCGCGGCCTCCTCGCCGACACTACCGGTGACGACAATGAAGGGAATGTCCAGCTCGTATTCTTTGAGCAGGCGCAGTGCAGTAAGCGCGTTGAACTGGGGGAGCACATAGTCGGCCAGGATGACGTCGAACTTGCGTCCGGATTGGGCAGCATCCTGCAGCGCTCTGATGTATTCCGCTTCGGTTTCCACGCGTATCCACTCGGGTGCAAATCCGGTGCGGCGCAGTTCGTATACCATCAGCTCGGCATCGGCAAGCCGATCCTCCAGGATCAGGACGCGCAGTGCGTTATTCATCGCTCGTCCTCCTCGGGACGTTAGGTGAGGGTCACCTCAGCGTCACCTGACATTCAGCTTCAGCCAGTAAAGCATCAGCAACCGCACGGTCTCAGTAAACTGCTCGAAATTCACCGGCTTCGTGACGTAGCTGTTGGCACCCAGTTTGTAAGCTGTGGCAACGTCGCGCTCCAGGGACGACGAAGAAAAGATGACTACCGGAATGATTTTGGTGCGCGGGTCGGATTTGATGCGCGCCAGCACTTCAAAACCGTCCATTTTCGGCATCTTAATGTCGAGCAGGATGAGAGCCAGGCGGCGGGCAGGCTCATGCTCTGCGGATATGCCAGTTACCAAGAGGTACTCCAGCGCTTCGGGGCCGTCTCGCACCACCTTGACGCGCCCGGCAGGGTAGTGCTTCTTCAGTGCGTAGAGGAAGAGCTCGGCGTCGTTGGGGTCATCTTCGATGAGAAGTACCTCCGTGTCCCCCGGCTGGTACTGTTGCGAAGGTGAAGTTGTTGTATCAGGGCACATCTGTTCCATCTTTTTTGGTCCACCTTCCTTATGAGACAGCGTGGCCTATACACTAACTTTGCAGGCGGTAGCCCGACGATCTTATGGAGACACCCCCTGAAAACCGCCAGGGTCCTCAGCTTTTCCTGGCGTTCTCTGCGCTCTGCGGTGAGAGTCTGAACCGCAAAGAGTCTGAACCGCAAAGGACGCCAAGAGCGCAAAGGTCCTTAGAGTTTCTTTGCGTCCTTCGCGCGCTTTGCGGTTTTAAAATGGAACCGCAGAGAGCGCCAAGAGCGCAAAGGTTCTTAGAGTTTCTTTGCGTCCTTCGCGTTCTTTGCGGTTTTAAAATGGAACCGCAAAGGACGCCAAGGACGCAAAGACTTTGAGAGTTTCTTTGCGCTCTGCGCGGTTTACTTGCGCAAACCTCAACTTTGTGTCCAGGCGATGAGTTACTCCTGCCAGCGCAGGATCAGTTCCCTGGCCGCCCGCACCTCGTCTAACCGGCGTACCGGGGCATAGTGTGGGGCTTGATGAAGCAGCTCGGGGTCGGTGCGGGCCTCCTCGGCGATACGTAGCAGTGCCTCCGCGAACCTGTCCAGCGTTTCCTTGCTCTCCGTTTCCGTCGGCTCGATCATCAGCGCTTCGGGGACGATGAGGGGGAAATAGTTGGTCGGTGGGTGAAAGCCGTAGTCAATGAGCCGTTTGGAGATGTCCAGTGCGCGCACACCGGGCGCCCCGGCGACACGTCCTTCGCAGACGAACTCGTGCATGCAGATGCGATCGTAGGGCACCGGGTAGGTGTGCTTGAGCAGCTCCTTCAGGTAATTGGCGTTGAGCACAGCGTGCTCGGCCACGCGGCGCAGTCCCTCTGCCCCCAGCATACGAATGTAGGTGTAGGCACGCACCATAATCCCGAAGTGACCGTAGAAAGACTTCACCCGCCCGATAGATTTCCTGGGGGTGACCAGAGTGTAGAAGGTCGCGCCATCGCCTGAACGCTGGGGGTCCACAGCCACAACGGGCGCGGGAAGGAAGTCGCACAGAAGACTGCAGACGCCTACAGGCCCCGCTCCCGGGCCGCCACCACCATGAGGAGTGCTGAAGGTTTTGTGCAGATTATAGTGGAAGACGTCGAAGCCCAGGTCGCCGGGGCGGGCGATGCCCAAGAGGGCGTTCATATTGGCTCCATCGCCGTACATCAGCCCCCCGTGCTCGTGGATGAGGGCGCAAATTTCCTCCAGGTGCTCGTCGAAGAGTCCCAGCGTGTTGGGGTTGGTGAGCATCATACCCACCAGGCGCTCACCATGCTCTCGACAGAGGGAGCGCAGGGAGCCCAGGTCCACGTTGCCGCGCTGGTCGGAGGGCACTTCGATCACCTGCAGGCCACTCATCGTGGTGGAGGCGGGGTTGGTACCGTGGGCGGAATCGGGTATCAGGATGATGTTCCGCTGAGCCTCGCCCCTGTCGAGGTGATAGGCGCGCATGATGAGCACGCCGGTCAGTTCACCATGTGCTCCTGCTGCCGGCTGCAGGCTCACCCCGGCAAAGCCACCGATCTCTTTCAGGAATTCCTGGAGGCGGTACACCAGACACAATGCCCCCTGTACCGTACTCTCGTCCTGATAAGGGTGGAGACGCATAAATCCGGGCAGCCGGGCCAGTTCCTCGTTGATGCGCGGGTTGTACTTCATCGTGCAGGAACCAAGCGGGTAAAACCCCGTATCCACACTGTAGTTGAGTTGGGACAGGCTGGTATAGTGG
>JAOAAG010000387.1 GCA_026418995.1 Anaerolineae bacterium | reverse complement strand
GCCTGGCGGTGCGTTCCCCGTTAGACATGTAAACTGCCAGGGAGCAGCCGGTGGGTTCGATCCCTACCTGATGGGTATGCGGCATTGTACGGGGAGTGGAGAGGGATGCCAAAGTGGTCTAGAGAGGCAGAACCCATCGCTGCTCCTTTCCGGTAGAGAGAACGCGAAAACAACTCCTGCTACACCGCCTCTTATCGCCGAAGCGTCCCCTTGTGCCGGTCGCCCCGGCGTGGAGAATGGCTCCTGATATCCACCTATTCGCCAGGGGCATCTACCTGAGGGAAAATCTGCTATGATTATACTGAAAACATCCACCCTGTCAATTGCCGCGCCGTCGCAGTCAAATGATAATGTCACCGAACGGGATTCGTGCTCTCGAAAGATAATGTCACTGAACGCCTTTCGTTCCTCCAAAAGATCACGTCACCGGAGCAGTCCGCCCCCTTAATCAGGATGAGATATACCAGGGCTGCGAGGAGTCGCACTCTGGAGCATCCCCGCAGCTCAGGCACGTCTAATCGCCTATACAGTGCGATGGAAGGTCAGCTCTGAGAGGAGACCTCATATAATATGTTCTGTGGCGGGAGTGCCAGCCACTCCCGACTTGACCATTTCCGCGATCCCTGGCATCCTTTGATGGACGTTGAGGTCCACCCCAAGAACCATACCGTTTGTCTAATGGATAGCCAGGACCGGGAGATAATCCCACGCCTCACCGTGGACAATACCCCTCCCGGCACCGAGGCCTTTATCCGACAGATCGCTCAGCAGATGGTGACCAGCGACTTTGAGGCTATCAGGGTCGCGGCCGAGGCCACCGGCTGGTACTGGTGGCACTTGACGATTCGGTTGAGCGAGACCACGAGCGGCGGAGGGCTGGCGCGGCGGGGGTCAGATCGGGATCCGTCTTAGGGTTTCACCGTCACCGTGAACATACTCCCGTCCTGGACATAGACGTGACGTAAGCGGGTCGTACCGTCTACGATGATATCAGCATCGCCTGGATCGTAATCGGAGAAAGTGGCGATACCGTCATCATTTGTCCAGACCTCCTTGGTGAGGCCTCGCCAGAAGCCATGAAAGGAGATTGCCACTCGACAACCTCGAGCAGGCCGACCACTTTCATACACCGTTTTGACATAAAAAGTCGCCATTGTTACGCCTCCTGAGTTAATTTCCTGAACTTTGTACTCACTCGCTGATCAGATTTTGAGACGAGTGATGGTCACCGCATCGGCCACAGGATACCTTCGATCACATTGTATGACGATAACAGTGAACAAGCCCAACGATGGACATCAGGTATGTTGCAACGTATAGCGAAGTAACATAACCTGCCCTGCGTGTTCTTGGACGGGAAACCTCTGCAATCAGGCCGTCATTTGTGTGAGCCGGTTTCCACAGCGTGGGCATACTTTCCATGTCGCTTCTACAGGCTCCTGGCATTGCGAACACCTGAGACGAATTCCACAGTGGGGGCAAAATATCGCCATAGGTCTGAGTAAAGGTCGTCTACAATTCGGACAGGCGACATTCGGTGTCGTGAGACTGGGGGTTGGCGGAGGATACCAATGTACTGCGTCTCTGAAACTTGTATCGCCATCCGGGCACACTCTGCGAAAAATATCCGAGAACGCAAACTCTACTATTTTCTGAATCCGAGTTGTCATCATCGGATGCGTACTTTCCATTTCACCCAGTGCCCCGAGTGGACTTCCCTGCGATTCGCGTGCCTGGCGTGCTAATTCACGTAAATCTATGCGACTTGCTAACTCTGGCCCCACCCCTAACTTGAGCTGGGTAGCGATGGCCTTCTCTAATCTTCCGCAAGCCACCAGTCCGGCACGGTCCGCTGTGAACTCGGTTGCTCTCATCCAGAAAAGAAAACCGTAACGAATCAAATCACCTACCAGGGGGATACCTGAGGTTTGAGAACCCAATTGACCGACTAGCGTAAGCAGACCAGTGTGACCAAACTTGATATGCCCCATTTCGTGTCCGATGACGTACCTCAATTCGTCCTCGTCTAATGCCTGCACAAGTGCCGAATGCAATACGATTGCGTAAGGCCTCCCCACGCCTACTGCAAAAGCATTCAAGACTGGACTTTGGGAGATGTATACTTCCGTGTCGATGGGAACGCCGATGCGATTCACACATTCATCAACAATAGCCTTGATCTCTGGAAACTGTGTTGGCCCGATGCGAACCGCGCTACGTTTTAGCCCTTCAACCTTCGTGCGGATAACCAAATAGTTGAGACCAAACCCCAGCAGAAGAAACATCAACATTGCGCCCAAAGTGGCAGACGTTGTGATTAATAAGGCGACCACCATCACGGCCACAGTGATAGCTAACGTCCGATGTTCGGTAGGATAGCGATAGTCAATAGATGTAAACATTAGTGTACCCATTTTTTCTAGTTGTGAATCAGCGGCTGAGCCAGCTAGAGATGCCTTGAAAAATGCTTATGCCCACTGCGCCTAGAATAGCGAGAATTGAGATGGACAGCAGGCACATAAGGGTGACCCCACATCCTAAAACGCCGACTGAAATACCAAGTACCCCTTGTCCCCCAAAACGGCCATACAGCCAGGCCCCAAGTGTTGAAAAGCAGACGTTCAAAAAGATATCGGTCAGCCGGTTAATGAGGATAATAGGGATTAGTACCACTATGTTTCCCAGTGAAAGAGCAAACTGAGCAGCGAACACAATGAGAGTCAAGACTGTGGAGATCACAACACTCGTCCAGATCGCAGACATTGCTCCAAGCCGAGCATAGTCACCGGGCCTAAAATGCCTGTAGCGCGCATCGCTTTTGGCGAGTTTGCCCGCTACTATTCCTTGCACATAATAAGCAATAACCGCGAACGGTGCGGAAAAAGCAAACCCTAAACCGGGGACGATGTAACTCAAGGCTTGTATACCGGACACGACAAAAGAGGTAAGTACGGCAGCACGTACATCCGGGCTCAACCTTTGCCAAAACGAATCTGATGTGACAGGCTGGGGTGTGAATGGCAGAGGAGAGGGCGGATAGATTGCTGGCGATGTCGTCATAGGGATGCTCCCGCCCAGTGTGGGCAGAGCAGTCTTGCACTGAATACACTTAGAGGCTTGAGGATGGTTCGCCGTGCCGCAGTGAGGGCAGTAGATGGCGGAAGCGGTAGGAGATGATGCAATTTTTGGCAAGGGTCTTCCGCACTGTATGCAAACGCGGGCGAGGTTATCATTGGAAACGCCGCATTCAGGACAATAAATCATTAAGACCTCCTCTAGTGCCCATCAAGGCTACGATATTGAGACAGGTGGCTCACTGCCTGCTTAAGAGACCGTCTAAACAACTTTACTAGGCAGTGGCCCGAGCTTCTGTGTCTATCTGGAATTATCACCGCCAGCGGGATTGATGGATAGCTTGACCGTCTCCTGCGAAGCCGCAAGGGGGGTCAAAAAGGGTTCACAATGTCCATAACTACTCCAACAATCTGAACGGGCTACGACGCTCCACGCTTTTTGCTCTCCGGTCACTCCTAATATATAAACCCCTCTCCTGGCCATTTTCCCACCCAATTGCGCGAAGATCTTGAGGATTCTGTACTGTATTCTCCATCTCGAACAATCTGCCGCGGACAGGGGGCGGGGTGGGCGACGGCATTGCCGTCGCCCACCAGATTGCCGTCGCCCACCAGATTGCCGTCGCCCACCAGATTGCCGTCGCCCACCCAGAGCTTCCAAGCCTCAGCCTTTATGCCCGGGCCGCCAACACTGAGGAGCCAGCCTTTCCTGAGGGCCTGCCAGGCCGTTGCGCCCAATGCTCAAGATGTTGAGGTACAGGACGATTTCCCCGTGCAAAGTGTCATCCCGAGATGCTACGATTGGCAGGGATGCGCCTGCTTGCCAAATTGGCGATAGGTGATAAAATAGAGTCAGATGGCCTGCTAAAGCAACAAGCGGCGAGAGAGCGTATCTGCTGGCAACTCTTGTGGATAGAGTTGCCTATTTTTTTATCTGGCGTTAAAAATCTCAAGTAAAGGAGGGTAGTGAAATGAATGTCGGAGCGGCCGAGGAGAAGCCCCCTCAACGTAAGGCCGGCGCCAAGCCTAACGGCAAATCCCTACAGCAAACCAAGAAACAGGAAAAGGTCAGAGTACTGGGGCCCGTGGCGAACCTCGAAGAGCACGTGCGCCCCGACTGGTGGCGGGCAATCTTCAATGCCCTCTACCTCAGAACAGACGCCGATGTGGTAGAGGACGCCAACCTCACCCGCCAGGAAGTGGATATTTTCACTTTCATCCTGGGACTGCAGCCGCAGGAGCATATCCTGGACCTGTGCTGCGGACAGGGACGCCATTCCCTCGAACTGGCAAGGAGGGGATTTACACGTGTAGAAGGGCTGGACCGCTCCCGCTATCTGATTCAAAAAGCGCGGGCCAGGGCAAAGAAGGACGGGCTGAATGTCAGGTTCAGAGAGGGGGATGCCAGGAAACTCTTTTATCCCCCTGATACCTTCGACGTGGTGCTGCTGCTGGGGAATAGCTTCGGCTATTTCGAGAGCCTGGAGGACGACCTGCGGGTCCTGCGAGAGGTGTTTCGCGTCCTGAAGCCGGGAGGGCGGCTGCTCATTGATGTAACAGACGGTGACTATGTCAGGAGGACCTACCAGCCGCGTTCCTGGGAATGGATAGATGAGAAGCACTTCGTCTGCCGTGAGCGTGCGCTATCCGCCGACGGCCAGCGCCTGATCTCCAGAGAGGTCATTACCCACGTGGAGAAGGGAGTGCTGGCCGATCAATTCTATGCCGAGAGACTGTACAGCCGGGAGGGGATGGTTGATCTGCTCCGGGCAGCCGGTTTCAGCGAACCCGCCATCCACGGCGAGTTCTCTCCCCAGTCCCAACGCAACCAGGACCTGGGGATGATGGAGCAGCGCATCATTATTACCGCCGTGGCCAAAAAGGAATGGTCGCCTGTGGTCAGGCGCAGGCCGAAAGCCGTCACCCGGAATGTGGTGGTGGTGATGGGAGACCCCCGCCAGGCCGATCCTGTGAAACCATTCTCCATCTTCGACGAAGATGACTTCTACACCATCCAGCAGTTGAAGGATGCGCTGCGGGAGTTAAAGGAGTACCGCTTTGTATTCCTGGACAACCATACCACGCTCATCCAGGATTTGCGGCGCTGGGCCGGAGAGGCGAGGCTGGTCTTCAACCTGTGTGATGAGGGGTATGGAAACGATCCCAGGAAGGAACTGCACGTCCCCGCCCTGCTGGAAGCGCTGGGCATCCCGTACACTGGCGCCGGGCCGCAATGCCTGGCCTACTGTTACGACAAATCGCTGGTGCGCGGGATCGCGCGGGAAATGGGGATTCCTGTCCCTGCTGCGATCTTCATCAGGCCGGAGGACCAGGTCTTCACCTTGCCCTTCGGCTTTCCGGTGATTGTCAAACCGAACTTTGGAGACAGTAGCTTTGGGATCACGCAGCGCAGTGTGGCGGGTGACCATGAGGAACTGCTCAATGCCATCGTCGAGATACGTGAAAAGTTCGGCTACGATAAACCAATCCTTGTGGAGGAGTTTCTGACCGGGAAGGATCTCAGTGTGGGCATTATTGGCAATCCTCCCGGCTCGTATATGGTGCTGCCCATCACCGAGGAGGATTACTCCACACTGCCGGAGGGGCTGCCCAGAATCTGTGGCTACGAGGCGAAGTGGCGCCCCGATTCGCCCTACTGGAACATCCGCTCCGTTCCGGCGTGCCTCCCGGAGGAAGTGGAAAAAGCGATCGTGGAGTGGTGTCTGCGCCTGTTTGAGCGGCTGGAATGCCGGGACTACGCCCGCTTCGACTGGCGGCTGGATGCGGATGGAAACCCCAGGCTGTTGGAGGTGAACCCCAACCCCGGCTGGTGCTGGGACGGCCATCTGGCCAAAATGGCCCATATCGCCGGGATGTCCTACGCCGAGATGCTGCGCAGCATTCTCCAGGTCGCGGAGCAGCGGTTGGGCTTGAGGGCAGATCAGTCCGGCGGACAGGAGATCACTGCTGTACAACCCTGTGTGGAACTGTCCGGCGGCTGTCTCTT
>JAOAAG010000306.1 GCA_026418995.1 Anaerolineae bacterium | reverse complement strand
CCGGAGTCGCCCCTTCCACAAGAACGACAACCCCCGCGTGGAGCAGAAGCAGTATACGCTGGTCCGCGCCTATGTGGGCTACGTCCGCCTGGACACGGCGGACCAGGTGAATGCCCTCAACGACCTCTATGACCGGGTGTGGCTCTATTGCAATCTGTTTCAGCCCGTGATGCACCTGGTGGGGAAGGAGGTGGTGCGGGACGCCGCTGGAGTGACACGGGTGAGACGCACGTATGACCAGCAGTAGGAATCGCAAAGGAGGTCTCCTCTCAGAGCTGACCTTCAATCGCACTGCGATACGCGATTAGACGTGCCAGGGCTGCGGGGATGCCCCAGGGTGCGGCTCCCCGCAGCCCTGGTAGATTCTCATCCTGATAGAAAAGAGGCGGACTGCTCCGGTGACATTATCATTTCATTGGACTGGCAACGCTCGGACGCTGCGGTATGGGCCTCTTAAATTGACAAGGACGGCACAATATCATACAATTTGCCGTGCCCCAACCGGGCAGCTTGAACGATGATATCGCTGTTGAAAGGAGTATCCCCAAGGTGAGCACAACCCCCATCTACGGCGGGATCGAGGCTGGCGGGACGAAGTTCGTCTGCGCCATCGGCACAGGGCCACAGGACCTCCGCGCTGAGATCCGTTTTCCGACCACGACTCCCCGCGAGACCATCAGCAGGGCGGTGGGCTTCTTTCAGGAGCAGCAGGAACGCCTGCGATGCCAACTGGCTGCTGTGGGCATCGCCTCTTTCGGGCCGGTGGATCTCAACCCGGCCTCCCTCACCTTCGGTTACATCACCTCCACGCCCAAGCCTGGCTGGCAGAACGTTGACCTGATGGGTGCTATCCGGGAGGAGCTCAATGTGCCCGTCGCGTTTGATACCGATGTCAATGGCGCGGCCCTGGGTGAGGGGCTGTGGGGAGCTGCCCAGGGGCTGGATACCTTCATTTACCTCACTGTGGGCACAGGCATCGGAGGCGGAGGGCTGGTCGGTGGGCAGCTCATTCATGGCCTGTTACACCCCGAGATGGGACACATCCGCATCCCCCACGAGCGCCAGACTGACCCCTATGAGGGGAACTGTCCTTTCCACGGCGATTGCCTGGAGGGACTGGCTTCAGGCCCGGCGATAGAAGCCCGCTGGGGAACGCGGGCGGAAAACCTTCCTCCAGATCATCCGGCCTGGGCGCTGGAGGCCCACTACCTGGCCTTAGCTCTCACCAACTTCATCTGTGTACTGGCGCCACAGCGCATCATTCTGGGGGGAGGCGTGATGAAGCAGCGCCAACTTTTTCCTCTGATCAGGGCTGAGGTGCAGGCATTGCTCGGAGGGTACATCCAGGCCCGCCCACTATTAGAGGAGATCGAGGAATACATCGTCCCTCCGCAACTGGGGGATTACGCTGGTGTCCTGGGAGCGATCGCTCTGGCTCGCCGTGCTGTGGACGCTGCCAGCATCGCTACACAGTCATAGCGGCGGCAGCCTGCAGGCGACCGGCCAGGTCTTCAGGCTCGGTGATCGGTGCCTGGCAGACACCACCCCGGCAGAGGTACACGGTAGCCCGACCTGCGGCCAGCGGACGGTTGGCCAGCAGGGGGACTGGGCTACCCGGAGCCCCTGCCGCCAGTACCTGATGTGGCCGATAACCAGCGAGCATCCCCAGCAGCACCTGCGTATCCTTCCCCTCCAGTGCTCCTACCACCGCAATCTCCCACGGATCGGAGAGAGCGTAATCAAGCGCCACCAGCCACTGTCCAAAGGCCAGTGGGTAGCGTGCCGCCAGCCCCCCGATCTCTGCCATCCCCTGCCGGGCCAGTTCTGCCAGCCCGGGGTTTGCGGCCAGCCCTGCCAGGCGCAGGAAAACAAAGGCCGCCATCGCGTTGCCAGAGGGGATCGCGTTGTCCTGCAGATTGCGGGGTCGGACGATAAGGGTTTCGTGGTGGTCCGCGGTGTCGTAGAAGCCCACAGGTGCGGCGAAGTGAGTCCGCACGACCTCTGCCAGCTCTGCGGCTGCGTTGTACCAGCGCGGATTGAAGGTCGCCTCATAGAGGGCCAGCAGGCCGTCTATTAAATGGGTATAGTCGTCCAGGAACCCCTCGCCCTTGGCCTGTCCATCTCTCCAGATATGCCAGAGCCTTCCATCGGGGCGACGGAGATGCGCCAGCAGGAAGTCAGCATTGCGTTCGGCTGCGGCGCGGTAATCTGCGCGTTCCAGCAGCCTGGCCCCATCGGCAAAGGCTGCCAGGGCCAGGCCGTTCCATGCCACCACGACTTTCTCGTCCCGCGCAGGGCGGGCTCGTCGCTCCCGCACCTCTTGCAGCGTCTGGCGCAGCCGGGCGGTCGCTTCCCGCTCCTCCCATCCCCCAGCAAACGTGAGGATATTCCTGCCGTCAAAGTTGCCCCCGGTCGTCACTCCGTAGAGCGCAGAGAACTGGTCGGCATCCGGCCCCAGCACAGCCCGTATTTCGCTCGCTGTCCACAGATAAAACTTTCCCTCCTCTCCCTCGCTGTCAGCATCCAGAGTGGCGTAGAACCCACCGGCGGGGTCTCCCATCTCTCGCAGCATGAAGTCCAAGGTCTCCTCGGCAACGGCGCGGAAGAGGGGGTTATCTGTCAGCTTACAGGCGTGAAGATAGACGCGCGCCAGTTGGGCATTGTCGTAGAGCATTTTCTCGAAGTGCGGGACCAACCAGCGGCGATCTACGGAGTAGCGATGAAAACCACCGCCCAACTGGTCATAGAGGCCTCCCCGGGCCATCGCCTCCAGCGTGTGGGTGACCATCGGGAGGGCACGGCCATCGCCGGCGACGTGGCGACGGAGGAGAAATTCCAGCACCATAGGCTGTGGAAAGCGCGGCGCCTCACCCCACCCACCGTAGACGGGATCGAATTCGGCCTGGAGACGGCTAACAGCTCTTTCCAACAACGCCATGTCCAGCCCTTCCCGGCCAGGAGATGGGGCCATCTGGTGGCGGATATGCTCCACAATCTGCTTACTGCCCTCCAGAATCTCCGCCCGCCGCTCCCGCCACGTCCTGGCGACAGCCAGCAGGACGTCTCGAAAAGCCGGCATGCCGTAGCGTGGAGTGGGGGGGAAGTAGGTGCCGCCGAAGAAGGGACGGCCGTCCGGCGTGAGGAACACAGATAACGGCCACCCCGCGCTCCCCACCAGCATCTGGACGGCCTGGATGTAGATGGCATCCAGGTCAGGGCGCTCCTCCCGATCCACTTTGACTGGCACGAAGTGGGCGTTGAGAATAGCCGCGACCTCTGCGTCCTCGAAGGACTCATGCGCCATGACGTGACACCAGTGACAGGCAGCGTACCCAATGCTCAGGAAGATGGGCTTATCTTCCTGGTGGGCTTTTTCCAGAGCCTCCCTGCCCCAGGGGTACCAGTCGACGGGGTTATCGGCGTGCTGGCGTAGATAAGGGCTGATTTCGTTGACCAGGCGGTTAGGCATTGGATCACTCTCTTTTGCGGCTCGAAAGTCAGGGATGGTTCACAACAGGTTGACACGGATAAGCCGCAAAGAACGCGAAGGGCGCAAAGGTACTTGAGGATATTGCGTGCGCTGCGCGGCCTGTGCGATGTTTCACCAGGCGCTCCCATCCCCGCCCAACACTATGTAACCACATCAGGCTTCCGAAGTGTAAACCAGTTTTTCCCGGAATTTGAACCATTCCGAAAGCCACTAAAAATTAGGGTTTGCTGTGCCTTCGCATCTTACGATAGAAGGTGAACAGTTGCTGTGCCTCAAGTATATCAGATTCCGGGGGCATGACAATTGTGGGATGACGCCCGCAGGGCATGTGCAAAGTCATTGACCAGAGGCCGGTCAAGCCAGGGGAATCCAAGCCTTCAGGCGGCAAAGCTCTGAGGAGCGGAGATATCCTTCTCCTACCCTGCCAGCCGTGCTATGCTGTGGTTCTCTGGCTCCTGAGCTTAACCTTGACAGAATTGGGAACCGGATTACAATAACATTCAGTGTGCCTTGCTCGGCAGTATATGCCATCCGGTAAGGCCGTTTCGTAGGCAGTTTTCATCTGTAGATTCCGAAGCCTGCCCCTGGGGTAGGCTTTTATTTACGTATACGGATGAGAGAGGATGAGCGAGCAACCGGTCATTATTGAGCACATAGCTCACTATGTGCGGCAAGAGTATGAGGCAAGATGTGCGATGTTTAACGCGCAGCCACCGGTCACGCGCCACTTCTGTGAGGCCCAGGGCCGCCTGGTCGCGGAAGCGGTCACCATACCGCAGCCGCAGGTGCGCTTCAGGCTGCCGGACCGGGTGGTGATTCTCTCTGGAGAGGGGGAGGCACGGAGCGCGGATGTGCCACCGGCACTGCGTGAGCAGGTGGTGGGCGGCCTGACCAAACGCCTCTCCCGCGTCAGCCCCGGCGAGGTCTTCAGGCGGAGTCTGAGCGCACTGGTACAATCGCCGGAGCAGGCTGTGGCTGTGGCCGCCGGGTTAATCCAGCACGCCGCTGCTATACACATGGTCTACGAGATGCTCCCAGCAGGGCGCTCCGTAACCTATGTGCCGGATGTGGATGGGGAGATTCCCTCTATCCCTGTGAGCGATGGGGCAGAGCCTGGGTCGGCGCTGATGGAAGCCACAGACGCACAGGTCGAGGAAGGGGCGGCTGAAGAAGGGCGCGGTGAACTGCAGGTGCCCTACGTGCCCGCTGCGCGTCGCTTCTATCTGCCTCAGTGGGTGGCTTTCGACGAGCAGGATCGCCTGCTGGTGGGTTCACTGGAGGAGGCGGAAGCGCACATTGCCTCGATGCGCCGTTTTGTCGCGGTCCTCCATGCAGCCGTGGCCGTCGCGCCGTACATTGTGGCAGACGCAGAGTACCAGCGCAAACGGTACGGTATGTTGGGCCAGTTGATTAACCAGGGGCGGGCACTGGCACGCTATTACACGCGGAGGATTATCAGTAAGATAAAGGAGCGGGCGGCAGCACAGAGCCTTAACCGTGGCCTGAGTTTGAGCCTGCCCTATTTCGATGACCAGGTACTCGATATGAAGATGCGCGAGATGCGCATTATCCCGGCGGGCCGTATTATGTTCGTCCCAGCCTTTGTGGTACGGGCGATGCGCGAAGAGCAGGCTAAGGTCGCGCAGGATACGCGGCTGAGTCCCTCGACGCGTCGGCATCTCCTGGCTGAACTGAAGATGATCGAAGAGGCATTTATGGATAGTGGAGGCTAGAGATCGGGGCATCAGGACTGGGGGTTGGAAGCGCCCCGTACCCCGCAGCCCCAATGCGAGGTGAAGGTTATGTTGTTCGCGATCGCGCTGCTGATAGTGATCTTTTTCCTCTCTTATAAAGCTGCGCCCCGTGAGCGCGAGGAGGATGTGCATGTGCACGGCGCAGGCCAGATCGGATTGCTGGCTGCGCTGGCGCTGTTCGGGGTAGACTATTTCACTTCTTACTTTTATGCCACGGGTGAGATGATGCACGCGCTGCACCCGTATGGGTTGCAGCGGTACGCCTACATCGCCGTCGCGGTGGTGGCGTTTGCCAACTTTGTCTTCGGCGCGCTCTACATGTACTCGCTGGGTATCTTCAACGAGGGCGGCGGCTCGTATACGGCTTCGATGCGGTATCTGTGGCCTACCCTCAGCCTGATCGTCGCCGTAGTGCTGATCCAGGACTATGTGCTCACGATCGTGGTGTCGGCCCTCTCCGGCGGCGACCAGTTGCTCTCGATCCTGGGCATGTACGGCAAGAGCTGGGTACTGCACTTTCTTATCGGTGCGGCGCTGGCCACCGTGACCTGGTATATCACCATCCTCGGGCGAGGTGAGTCGGCACAGGTAGTCTTTACTCTGTTGGGCGTGTTCGCCATGCTGACGCTGACGATGGCCGTAGGCCTGATCATCGCTTCTCTCAGGCATGTCCCGCCTGTCCCTGCTCTGGAAGACCCGCCCCCGGTCTCCCTTGGAGAGGCGCTGATGCACTTGCTGACCGCTTCGATGAAAGGGATGGTCGCCCTCACCGGCCTGGAGGCGATGTCGAACGGTATCCAGTTCGTGATTGATGAGGACGCCGGGATTGTGAAATGGGGCAAACGTCACCTCCCACGTCTGAACTGGCTGTGGCATTTCTACAGCGGTAAGTCTGGTATCGGCCGCTTCGTGCAGACCTCGTTCCTGTTCTACGGCGGCCTGACGACGTTGTTCCTGACCGTCTTTTCCTTGCGCTTCAACGTCTTTGACGGCACGGCAGGGCGGACGCTGGTCGGCAACCTGGCGTACATCGGCTTCCGCCAGTTTCCCGGCGGCGATATCCTGTTCTGGACCTATCAGATTCTGGCCGTGGCACTGCTGGCTGCAGCCTCAATGACGGCGTTCCAGGACATCCAGGCCACCGCCTGGCGCGACGTGGCGATCGGCGAGATACCCGAGATCGTCGTTTACCGTAATCCCAAGGGCACGTTCACCCGTTCTGTCACGGCGGCTTATATCCTGGCCGTGCTGATTATGCCTGTCTCTTATACACATCT